>CAZCPV010000010.1:0-11649 GCA_964500765.1 uncultured Draconibacterium sp. | reverse complement strand
TTTTTGAAAGATAAGTTTGATGAATTTGGGCTGAAAGAAAATAAAGAATTTATTTTAAGTTTTGAAAAAATCGGTTTCCAACTGGTTTCCGAAGGAAGCGATATGTTTAAAACTTTGTTTTTGGCAAAACACAATCCGGATGCCGTTAAAACTGACGAATTGGAGCAAATGGAAACAAAAGTTACCGAAAATATGTTTCGCGAAGAGGTCGAATTAAAAACTTTCAAAATTGAGCTGCCCGAGTCAATAAGAGAAATTGATACCATGTATCGCGAATATTACGACGGCGGCGAAAAATTAAAATTCGAAGGGCTGATACATAACGGCGGAATGACCGGAACATGGAAAACCTATTACGAAAGCGGAAATATTAAAAATACCGTAAATTATGATAACGGAAAATTAGAAGGCGACGCATGGTTTTATTTCGATACCGAAAAAAATACAAAAAAAGCCGAAGCAACTTTTGAGGACGACGAACTTACCGGAACTTATCGTGAATTTTATAATATAGGTATCGGCATAAGAAAAGCAAAAATAGAGTATGAAGACGGAAAAGCAAACGGAGATGCCGAATTTTATTATCCGAGCGGGGATTTAAAAATAAAAGCCGGTTACAAAAAAGGGCAAAAACACGGAAGATGGATTTATTATAACGAAAGAGGAAAAGTTATCGGAAAAGCTAAATGGCGAAAAGGTGAGCTTATAAGAGGAACGGAATGATATGTCAAATTCTTGGTTTCAATTTAAGCAATTCAAAATAAATCAAGATAAAACGGCTATGAAAGTCGGTATTGACGCTGTTTTGCTCGGTGCTGTTTCGCATTTCGGCAAGGCAAAAACCATTCTTGATATCGGAGTCGGAACGGGCTTGCTGTCATTGGCGGCGGCACAAAGAACAAATGCTCAAATTACCGCTTTGGAAATTGAGAATGATGCCTTTCAACAATGCAAGGAGAATGTTGAAATTAATAAAAAAACAAACAGAATATCAGTTTTAAACACTTCATTTCAAGATTATTGCAAGGATGTAAATGCAAAATTCGATTTTATTATCAGCAATCCGCCTTTTTTTGAGAAATCGACAAAATCAATTTCTGAAAATAAAAATACGGCACGTCATTCAAATACCTTATCAAAAGAAGATTTGGTTGAGGGAGTTGCCGAATTGTTGAATCCGGAAGGCGTTTTTTCCCTTATTTTACCTTCCGAATTTGAAAAATCGTTTGCGGACTTGTGTCTTCGGAAAAAATTATATTGCATTTATAAAATGTATATTTATCCTAAACCCGAAAAAAAACACAACAGAATAATTTTTGAATTTTCCTTTAAAAAAGTTGCAACAAAAACGGAAAAATTAATCATCAGAGAAAATAACACAAATCGTTATACCAACGATTATAAAAAACTGACCAAAGACTTTTATTTAAAACTTTAAATCAAAATTAATTTTTAAATTAGCAAAAAAAAGTCATGCAGAGTTTAGAAAATTATTTCGAACAATTCAGAAGAAATATTGTAGGTATTGATGCCGAATTTGAAAGTCCTTACGGAAAACAAAAACTTATTTATGCCGACTGGATTGCTTCCGGCAGAATGTATGCCCCTATCGAAGATTTGATGAAAAACAAATTCGGTCCGATGATAGGCAACACCCATTCCGAAGCCAGCGAAACAGGCGTAATAATGACCAATTTGTATCACGAAGCAAAACATATTATAAAAAAACACGTAAATGCTTCCGAAGACGATTATCTGATAACCGAAGGTTCCGGCATGACCGGTGCTGCCGTAAAACTGCAAAGAATATTGGGCTTAAAAGTGCCGGAAAGAGCAAAAAAATATGTAAAAGATACGATTCCCGAAGAAGATTTACCGGTTGTTTTTATCACTTATATGGAACATCATTCCAATCATATTTCGTGGCTCGAAACCTTTGCCGATGTTGTCGTTCTTTTGCCCGAAGACGATGAAATGAATTTTGCCGGCGAGCTTGAAAAACAGTTGAAAAAATATGCAAACAGAAAAACGAAAATCGGCTCATTTACAGCCGGTTCCAACGTTACCGGAATAATACCCGATTATTACAAACTTGCCGAAATAATGCACCGGCACGGCGGTTATGCGTTTGTCGATTTTGCTGCTTCTGCTCCTTATATTAAAATTGATATGCACCCTGAAAATCCCGAGCAAAATTTAGATGCAATTTTCTTCTCTCCGCATAAGGCACTCGGCGGACCCGGAAGTTCGGGGGTACTTATTTTTAACAAAAAATTATATAACAACAAAGCTCCCGACCATCCCGGCGGCGGAACCGTTCTTTGGACAAATCGATGGAATGAATATGCTTATTTTGATGACCCGGAATTGCGTGAAGACGGCGGAACACCCGCTTTTTTGCAAACAATGCGAGTTGCCTTGACCTTGAAATTGAAAGAAAAAATGGGCGTTGAAAATATAATGAAACGAGAGCATCAGCTTTTGGACATTGTTTTCAATGAATTTGAGAAAATTCCGACATTGCATATCCTTGCCGAAAAATACAGAGACCGTATCGGTGCGGTTTCTTTTTATGTTGATAATATTCACCACAATTTAATCGTAAAACTTCTTAACGACCGTTTCGGAATTCAAACACGCGGCGGTTGCTCTTGTGCCGGCACCTACGGGCATTATCTTTTGCATGTTTCCAAAAACGAATCGCATCGTATAACCGATAAAATTGATAAAGGTGATTTGAGCGAAAAACCCGGTTGGGTACGACTTTCCGTACATCCGACAATGAAAGACGAAGAGCTTCTGTTTGTTGTAAATGCCGTAAAACAAATTATCGAAAATATTTCCGAATGGGAAAAAGACTATGAATTTGATAAATCTTGCGGTGAATTTTTCCATAAAAAAGTTCCGAGACATAAACCGGAAGATTATGCCGATTGGTTTGAGTTTAATGCTTTATAGCTTGCTTCTTAAAAGTTCAGCATCAGCCCTTTAAATTTATTTAAGAGAATATCATAAATTCATTTAAAAATTTGATATATAACAATGATATGTGTCATATTTGATAAATTATTGTATCTTTGTATAAATGTGCAACAGTTAAGATGTTTGAAGAATCAAAATATAAAGAATTAATTCGGGAATTTACCGATTTTAAAAAGTCAAGTAAAGCACTGATTAATGAAGCGGAACAGTTAAAGTATTTAATTGAAAGTTCTGATGAAATGATCAGTATTCATGATTTTGAAGGTAAGTATCTTTATTATTACGGTCCTGAAAAATATAAAATAACTCCTTCCGATATTATCGGAAAAACACCTTTCGATTTTTTTGAGGAAAAAGTTGCCCGGCAAATTGTCGGACAAATAAAAAAGACAGCAGAAACAGGGGAAAAATCTTCACTTGAAATTAACGTAATTTGGCAAGGAAAAAAAACATGGTTTGAAGAAAAAATTTTCCCTATAAAAAAAAACGGAATTATTGTTTCGGTTGTAAAAATTTGTAAAGAAATAAACGAAAAGAAAAAATGGGAATTTAAACTTACGGAACAAAAAAAGTTTTTTCAAAAAATAGTTAATTCTTTTACACATCCTTTGTATGTTATAAATGCCGAAACCTATGAGATTGAATTTACCAATGATTATGCTTTGAAAGAGGATTTACCTAACGGAATTAAATGCTTTGTTTTTTCTCTCGAAACGGGTAAACCTTGTAAAGACGGAAACAAATTTTGCCCGATAAATTTACTGAAATACGATAATAATCCGGTTGTAACCGAGCATGTAACTGTTGATAAAACAGGGGAAAAAAGGTATTTTGAAATTCACGGATTTCCGATAAATGATGAATCGGGAAAGTTGAAATATGTAATCGAATATAATATCGAGATTACCGATAAAAAAGAGCTTGAAATTAACTTACGGGAAGCTAAAATAAAAGCGGAGGAAAGCGATGCTTTAAAATCGGCATTTCTGGCAAATATGTCGCATGAAATAAGAACCCCTTTGAACGGGATTTTGGGTTTTGCCGATTTGCTGAAAAGAGAAGATTTACCGGATGAGAAAAAAAAATATTATTTGGATATTATCAGTAAAAGCGGCGACCATTTATTAGAATTAATAAACGACATAATTGATATTTCAAAATTAGATGCCGGGATGATGAAGTTGAATGAGTCCAATGTTAATATAAACATCTTGGTAAAAGAGATTTATGAAATGTTAAGTCGAAAATATTCTGTTGATAAGAAATCTGTTAATTTCAAAATTAACAATCAATACAAAGGTCATGAAACAATTATAAGCGATTCTTTACGCTTAAAGCAAATATTAATTAATTTGGCAGGAAACGCTCTTAAATTTACGAAAAAAGGTTTTGTGCAAATAAAATACGGTTTAAACAAAAATAATGAAATTGAATTTTCTGTTGAGGATACCGGAATAGGAATCAGCAAAGGAGATTTGCCGTATGTCTTTGAACGATTTCGTCAAGCAGAGCATAATACGGCAACGGAACTTTTTGGAGGTACCGGTTTGGGACTTTCAATAACAAAATCATGTGTTGAATTGCTCGGCGGTACTGTTTATGCAGAATCGGAAGCAGGAAAAGGCAGCACTTTCACATTTACAATTCCATATAAAATAGTATAAACCAATACTTTGAAATAATTTTTGAGATATGCTGCCAATCTTATAAATCAATTCCGAAAACTTTTTTTAATCGTTCGGTATCCTTTTCGAGTTTTGTAATAATAAAATCCCTGTCATCTTCCGTTATTGTGTTATATTCGGCAGCTTTTCTGTTGACAGCCGAAATTTTTTCAGGAAGTTTCGAATGCAAAATTTTTTGTTTAACTTTTTCCGGTAATGCTTTTCTTAAGAAACGCCGCAGCGGATTATTGCGATTTAATAAAAATTGTTGCAACGCTTTCGACTTTGCTTTTGCCGATTTGTTTGCTTTTATATCGGTGTTTTCCGGTTTAAAATCATCAATTTCAAGAAAATCGGATAATTGTTTCAGCAAAGATGGTGTATTATTTTTTAAATCCGTAGTTTTCAGAATTAAAATACGGTCTCGCGGAAAAAACTCCGACCAGTACGAAATATGTTCAAAATACCGGCTCTGCCAAACATGACAGTGGTTATTTTGCATAACAATATCCGAATTTTTAATATGAAAATGTTCTTCTTCTGCAGATTTTATAAACGACATATTTTCCGAAATATATCCGTTATTAACGGCATATTGAAACGATGACCAAGCCCGTTCGACCGGATTCCGCAGGATAATAATAATTTTCATTTCCGGATTATAATCGACAATACGTTGCGGTGCTTTTTTATCAATAAAAAGATAGGTGTCGGCGGCAAGTTTTACTTTCTCGTTTTTGCAATTTTTCCAAAACGAATGATAATAATTTTCGCCTCTTTCGTATAAATCGTCAACCGAAAAATAATGCACTTCTTTTATGTCGGAAAAACATACATCAGGGTGATTATCAAGATATTGATATAAGGTTGTGGTTCCGCTTCGCCCGGCACCGATTATTATTGCGTTTACTTTCATTTTTTAATTTTTTTCGGAATAAAACAGTACAATTTTATCAACGTTTTACGTATTCTTTTCCGATTATTTTTTTTAAAATATACAACAAACAGTCTGTTTTTATATGCCTTTTTGCCGATAAACCGTATTTTTCAATCGGAATTCGTTGTATGTTTTTCTTAAAAATATCATTTTTTATGCCCGCCGTACCGAAAGTGTAATCCGCAATTTTTTCCGAAAAAATCGTTTCAAAAAAGGTGTCTTTTACGCCGTAGTCGGAAAAAGGAAATGCAAACAGTTTTTGTTCTTCTCCGAAATTTTTATTTACAAAATTAATACTTTCGTTTACTTGATTTATTTGTTCCCTTTCGGTAATGTCAGCAAACAAAGGATGCGTAACTCCGTGTGCTCCGACAGTAAATCCTTCGGTTTTAAGTTGTAAAATTTGTTGTTTTGTAAGATAAGGATTATTGTTTTTTAGATATTTTTTTATATCAATTTCCGGATTTTCTTTTTTCAAACTCGAAATATAATTATCGAAAATACCTTTATTGTCAACAAATGACGTATTAATAAATATAATTGCCGGAATATTTCTTTTTTTTAAAATCGGTGCAACAATATCGTAAATTTCTTTTAACCCGTCATCAAATGATAATACAAATAAGCTTTTTTTGCCTTTCGGCGGAAAAACCGATGCCGTAAAATGTTTTTGCAAAAAATCGAGGTCTTTTTCAAATTGTTTTATGGTTTTTACCGGATAAAGATGTTTAATATGTGCCGGCGTATTGTCGCTTACGATATGGTAAAACGGATAAATTACCTTTTTTCCCGAAAGTTTTATTAACCATTTTGTCGGAATGAAAAATGTTAAAAATGATACTGTTTTAAAGAGTAATTTTTTCAATTCTTTTTTACTTTTTACCTTTTTCTCTTTCTTCTTTCACCTTTTCAACTCCTTTGTCGAAAGCAAACCGCAAGCCGCATCAATATCCTGCCCGCGCGATGCCCGTATGGTTGCCGTAATGCCTTTTTCGTTTAATCGGTCTCTGAATTTTATCATACTTTTCCCGTCGGCACCTTTTAAATCCGTTCCCGGAATTTCATGAAACCGTATTAAATTTACTCTTGCATGAAAACCGTAAACCAGTTTTGCAAGTTCGTCGGCATGTTTCATTGTATCATTAAAGCCCTTAAAAACAATATATTCAAAAGAAATACGCCGTTGTCTTCCGAAATCGTGATTTCTGACAATTTTTAATACTTCGCTTATCGGATTGGTTTTTTGTACGGGCATAATTCTTAATCGTTCATCCTCAAAAGGCGTGTGAATACTGATTGCCAAATGGCATTTGCTTTCGGAAAGATAACGTTTTAAACCGGAAATTATTCCGTTGGTTGAAACCGTGATACGTTTCGGCGACCAAGCAAATCCCCATTCGGAGGTCATTATTTCGGTGCTTTTTAATACCGCATCCAAATTATCAAACGGCTCGCCCATTCCCATAAAAACAATGTTTGTAAGTCGCTCAAATTCAGGCAAACTTTTTATTTGATTTAAAATTTCATTTGCACTTAAATGTGCTTGAAAGCCCTGTTTTCCGGTCATACAAAATTCACAGGCATACTTGCAACCTGCTTGTGATGAAACGCATAGGGTTGCTCTGTCGTCTGTCGGAATATAGGCCGCTTCTATGTAATTTTTTCCTGTTTTAAACAGATATTTTTTTGTTCCGTCGGAAGATGTTTGTACCGAAATCGGCTCTTGAAGCCCCACCGTAAATTTTTCTTTCAGAATTTCCCGTGTTTTTTTCGACAAATTGCTCATTTGGTCAACGGAACGAATATTTTTTTTATACAGCCAATCAGCAATTTGTCCGGTAGTAAAAGAAGGCAAAGAATTTTCTTTTACAATTTTTTGTATTTCCGGAAATGTTTTTCCGAATAAAGTTTCTTTTGTCATAAATCAGTTTTTCAAAAACCAAAATTAATTGTAATTTTGTAATCCGCAATTTTAAAATAAAATTAAAAATCATAAACTATGTCAGGACACAGTAAATGGTCAACCATAAAACATAAAAAAGGAGCAAAAGATGCGAAACGAGCAAAAATGTTTACGCGTATTGTAAAAGAATTAACCGTTGCCGTAAAAGAAGGCGGCGGTACCGATCCTGAATTTAACCCGCGTTTACGTTTGGCAATTGCCAATGCCAAAGGTGTAAATATGCCTAAAGAAAATATTGAAAGAACGATTAAGAAAGCCGATTCGGACGGTTCCAACCTTCAAGAATATACTTTTGAAGGTACAGGGCAGGGCGGAGCAGCCATTTTTGTCGAATGTTTATCGGATAACAATCAACGTACGGTAAGTGATGTAAGGCATGTATTCAGTAAATACGGCGGAGAACTCGGAAAAAACGGTTCTTTGAGTTATATTTTTGAACGAAAAGGAACTTTTGTTATTAAAAAAGGTGATTTTGATATTGAAGAATTGGAATTGGACTTAATTGATGCCGGTTTGGAAGATTTGGAAGAAGAAGACGGGAAATATATTTTAACCGTTGATATGAAAGATTTCGGAAATATGCAGAAAAAATTGGAAGAATTAAAATTAGAAGCAGAAAATGCCGAATTGGAAAGAATTCCGAAAATGTATAAGAAATTAGACCCGGAAACAGCTCTTAAAGCATTAAAAATAATTGATAAATTAGAAGAATTGGAAGATGTTCAAAATGTGTATCACGATATTGAATTGACCGATGAGGTGGCAAAAGCTATGGAAGAGCAGGAGTAATTTTGAAATATAAAAAAAATGTATCCGTGCAGTGTTGCAATGCTGCACGGATTTTTTGAATAATAAATAAAACATATACTTTTGCCGAACAAAATCAGAACAATGAAGAGAGTCGAAGAAATATTAAAAGATGCGGTTTCCGTTGCAATTAAAAAATTATACCGGGCGGAATTTCCGAAAAAACAAATTTCCGTTCAAAAAACCAGAAAAGAATTTGAAGGAGATTTTACCCTTGTAGTCTTTCCTTTTCTTCGTTTCTCAAAAAAATCGCCGGATGCTGCGGCGCAAGAAATAGGAAATTTTCTAAAGAATACGGTTGATGAGATTGAAGATTTTAATGTTGTAAAAGGATTTCTAAATTTGTCTTTGTCGCATAATTATTGGATTAACTTTTTTAAACAAATCAGTTCAGATAAAAATTACGGGTTTAAAACGAAAACGGAAAAGTCCGAAAAAATTGTTTTGGAATATTCTTCGCCGAATACAAATAAACCTTTGCATTTGGGGCATATTCGTAATAATTTGCTCGGTTGGTCGGTTGCAAAAATTATTGAAGCAAACGGCAATACGGCAATAAAAGTGAATTTGGTAAACGACCGGGGCATACACATTTGCAAATCAATGCTTGCTTGGCAAAAACTTGCCGAAGGCAAAACTCCCGAAACCGAAAAAATGAAAGGCGACCGATTTGTGGGCGATTATTACGTTGCTTTTGACAAAGAATATAAAAAACAAATTGCCGAACTCGTAAAAAGCGGAATGCTGGAAGATAAGGCAAAAAACGAAGCCGAATGGATGAAAGAAGCACGTATAATGCTTAAAAAATGGGAGCAAAACGATGCGGAAGTAAGAAATTTGTGGGAAAAGATGAACGCTTGGGTTTATAAGGGCTTTGATGAAACTTACGGTAAACTCGGAATTTCATTCGACAAAATTTATTACGAATCCCAAACCTATTTAAAAGGCAAGGAAGTTATTCTTAATGCTCTTGAGAAAGGCATTTTGCAGCAAAAAGAAGACGGAACGGTTTTTATTGACTTAACCGAAGAAGGATTAGACGAAAAAGTGCTTTTGCGTTCCGACGGTACGGCATTGTATATGACACAGGATATCGGTACGGCAATAATCCGATACGACGATTTTCAATTTGACGAAGCCGCTTATGTTGTCGGTAACGAGCAGGATTATCATTTCAAAGTGTTAAAGATTGTTCTTAAAAAACTCGGTTACGATTGGGCAGAGAATATCAGCCATATTTCGTACGGAATGGTAGAATTGCCTCACGGTAAAATGAAATCGCGCGAAGGAACCGTTGTTGATGCCGACGATTTGACAGAAGAAATGATACAAACGGCAAAAAATAAATCGGAGGAACTCGGAAAACTCGACGGATTTTCGGAAGAAGAAAAGAATGAGATTTTCAGAAAAATTGCCCTCGGTGCATTGAAATATTTCATTCTTAAAGTTGATGCCAAAAAAAATATGATGTTTAATCCGGAAGAATCGATAGATTTTAACGGAAATACGGGACCTTTTATACAATATACTTATGTACGCATACGTTCTGTATTGAACAAAGCAAAAGAACAAAACATATCGGATATTAATGATTTCAGTACCGTTAAACAGCTTGAAAATCAGGAGATTTCATTAGTGCGTGTTTTGTATGATTTTGAAGATACGGTTGCGGAAGCCGGAGAAAAACGAAACCCTTCTATAATAGCAAGTTACGTATATGAGTTAGCTAAAGAATACAACCGTTTTTATCACGAAATACCGCCTATTCTTAAAGAAAAAAACACCGGTTTAAAGAATTTCAGATTAAAAATTTCGGAAAAAACAGCCGATATTATCGAAAAATCATTATATTTACTCGGAATTGAAGTCCCCGAAAGAATGTAAATAAAACCAAAGAAACACCTGCTGATTAAAAATTAAGGTAAAAATATGGTTAAATCGTATTGGAATGAAGACTGGAAAGACGTTATTTTCGATGAAAATATATCGGAAAGAGAAAAATTTCAGATTTCAAATTACGGAAGAGTAAAAAGTCTTAAAAAAGACCCTGAAGGAATTTTGTTTAAACCGCAAATTTTTAACGGTTATTACCGGATAGCATTAATGCAAAAAAATAAACGCCGAACGGCAAGATATGTGCATAAACTTGTTGCAGAAGCATTTATTCCTAAAGAAAGCGAAAAGCAAATTTATGTTATTCATAAAGATTACGATAAATTGAATAATCGTGTATCAAACTTGGCTTGGGCAACCAAAGAGGAAAAAGAGAAGCACCAATTCAATAATCCGGAATATAAAGGAAAATATCGCAGAACGTATTCAAAACTTGACGAGCCGACCGTACGATTAATAAAGAAAAAAATCTTTGACCCGAACAGAAAAACTCGAATGAAAATGCTTGCCAAGCGATTCGGAATTTCCGAAATGCAACTTTACAGAATTAAAGGCGGCGAAAATTGGGGGCATGTTAAACTTGACGACGACGAATAAATTCAATTTCTTTAAATCCGTAATGCCTTGTCTCATTGTTTATTGTCTTAATTATTAATTTCCCTTCGGGTAAGGTACCGATAATTTTTCCGTTAAAAATTGTATCGCTTGTTATATCTTTAAATTCTGCCGGTTCATTGATTTTATATAAATTCAGATGATATAATTCGTCAATCTGCGAATAGTTACTTTTTTTTAAAAAGGAAATTTTTTCTTGTATTGATTCCAAAAGTTTTGTCAATTCATATTCAATATCGTAATTTTTACCGGTAATGTTTTTTAACGAAACGGCAAACGGTAAATCTTTCGGAAAATCCGTTTCATTTATGTTCAAACCGATACCGATAATCGAATTTTTTATATTGTTTCCCGAAATTGTATTTTCAATTAAAATTCCGCAAATTTTTTTATCTTCGAAATAAATATCATTAGGCCACTTTATTTTAAATCCGATTTTTTCGGTATTTAAACAGTCGGTAATTCCGAGCGATATTATTTTTGAAAGATAAAACTGTTCCGATGCTTTAAGATTTTCCGGTTTTAATATTATACTGAACAACAGATTGTTAGCATTGCCTCCGTACCATGTATTTCCTCTTTGTCCTTTACCGCCCGGTTGTGTTTTGGTCGAAATTATCGTAAAATTCGGCACTTTAAATTTTTGCAAAATTTTTTTTGCTTCATCATTAGTCGATGAAATTGTATCGTATTTTAAGATATTGAAAATTTGTTTCACAGCCGGTAAAAATACGCAGAATTCAAGTCACTAATGCAACTTTTTCTTTTGTTAATAATTCATTTTTTAC
>CAZCPV010000009.1:0-26484 GCA_964500765.1 uncultured Draconibacterium sp. | reverse complement strand
TTTTGAACATGGTGTTAAATATACCGTTAAAGCATTAAAATACAGCGAGAAGATAAACTACACAACCAGTATTGTTGCATTAAACTTGCATATTGCTCAGTATTACAATAACATAGCCAATGTTGAAAAAGCATTTACGTATTGCGAACATGCTTCGAATTATATTGAAAAAATTACCAATCAGGAAATAAAAGCAAGTTTTTATAATACCTTGGGTGAAATATATTTTTCAAATTCAAATAATAAAAAAGCAAAAACCAATTTTTTTAAAACTTTGAATATAAGCCGGAGAGTTGATTATAAAATAGGTATTGCCGTTGCCTGTATAAATCTTGCAAAACTTTTTTTAGAAGAAAAAAAAATAAAAGAAGCGGAAAGTTATGCCGAATTATCTGTTAAGGCAGAAAAAGAAATTAATGATATAAGCGGTGTAATATCTTCTTTAATAATATTTTCCGAAATTCAATATTTACAAAAACAATATAAAAAAGCATTGTTAAATTTAAAAGAAGCTAAAAAATTAAGCTTGATGAATGGTATTTATAAGGATTTACCTGATATTGATTTTCATTTTTACACTATTTATAAGCTGACCGGAAAAACAAAGAGTGCTTTAAAATATTATGAGCGTTTTCATAAAATAAAAGACAGTTTGAATGCGGTTGAAGTTAAAGAAAAAATTGCCGATATCGAGATTAAATATCAAACCGAAAAAAAACAGCATAAAATCGAACTTCTAAATGAAGAAAATAAAACAAAAGAACAAAATTTAAAAGCAAGAGGATTTTTAATAGCTTCTCTTATTTTATTGTTGTTTTTAATAACCGGAGCAGCTTATTTTTTCAGAATGAAAGCTTTTCATAAACTGAATAAAATGGAGCTTGAAATTCAAAATTATATTTTAAAAAGTGAAGAGTTAAATCGAAATATATCGAATAATTACAATGATAATTTAGAATATTTTTCAAAAAAGCATCAACTTACCGAACGCGAAACCGAAGTTTTGGAACTGATTTGTAAGGGAAAAACCAATGCCCAAATTGCCGAAAAAATATTTGTTTCCCAAAATACGGTAAAATATCATATCAAAAATATCTATTTAAAGATGGATGTAAAAAATCGCGTAGAGGCACGAAATAAAATTTCCGGTTAAGCCATACTTCAAATTCATAATCAAAATTATATTTTAACACTTTTTTTATCTTCTTCTTTGAATTTGTCAATTTTAAATGACAGATTTTTCTCTCTTTTCGTAAAAAAATATCAATTTTTATGAAAACTACCCAATCGGGTGGGAAATAATTCAGTTATTGTCCGAATATTTGCAGAAAGATATTTGCAAATGAGTTCGGAGCGGAAATACAATTTATCTAAAACGGAGTTGAAAATTATCGGCTTGCTGGAAAAAGGGTTAACAAATAAGTTAATTTCCGAGCAATGTAAAATTTCCGAAAATACCGTAAAGTTTCATCTGAAAAATATCTATAAGAAATTAGGTGTACACAGTCGCTTGCAAGCAATACATCGAATACACAAAAACAATTTATTTAATTAACTAAAAAAAGTAACATGAAAACAATCTCAAAAATTAAGTACGGAATTCTTTTAGCGGTAATCGCATTTTTTGTTTCCTGTAAAGGAGAAATCGGACCTGCCGGACCCGCAGGTGCCGACGGAAAAGACGGAACAAACGGTATTGACGGTGTTGACGGAACCGACGGACAAGACGGTAACGCAAATGTAACTGCTTCGGGATGGATTACACCGACTTGGTCGGCAACAGGCGGTGGTTACGGTGATTTTTCAGTAAATGAAGCAGCAATTACAACTGATTTTATGAATACCGGAGTTGTATTGTCATACACAGATTGGACAGGAGCCGGGCAATATATTTATGCTTTGCCCTACACTTTTCAGGACGGAGGAACGGTAAGTGTGAATTTTAATATGCAAGCCGGTAAAATAAGATGGTGGTTTAGTGCCGATCATAATTATACGCCCAATACGGGAGCTAAATTCAGATATGTGCTGATTCCTGCTTCATCAAGCAAATCGGCAAATCCGAAACAAGAAATTTTATATAATTTAGACAAAGCCGGTGTGGATGTAAATAATTATTATGCTGTGTGTGCTTATTACGGTATTCAGCCGTAAAAACATCGAAAAAAGAAAGTTAAAGGTCGTGAATTCTATTTTGCGACCTTTTCTTTATGCCAAAATATCGGCAAAATAATCCCACAAAATATCGTCCGGTGGTTTTGCTTTTATACTTACAGGTTCTCTTTTTACGGGATGAATAAATTCAACTTTATAAGCATGCAAGTGAATACCGCCGTCGGGATTTGAACGCGGAAAGCCGTATTTTAAATCGCCTTTTATAAAACAACCGAGCTTGGCAAGTTGTGCTCGTATTTGATGGTGTCTGCCGGTATGCAGTTGTATTTTAAGCAAATAATAATCTTTTGAGTTACCTATAAGTTCGTATGTTAAGCTTGCTTTTTTAACGTTTTTCACTTCTTTTTCGTAAGCGTACGACTTATTCTGTTTACGGTTTCTTACCAAATAATGTGTTATTGTATCTTTTAATTCGGGTGGTTTGTTGTTTACTGCGGTGAGATAGGTTTTATGAATTTTTTGCTCTGCAAACATTTTGTTCAATCGTGTTAAAGCTTTGCTTGTACGTGCAAAAATTACAATTCCGCTTGTGGGGCGGTCGAGGCGATGAGTTATGCCGAGAAAAACATCGCCCGGTTTGTTGTATTTTTGTTTGATGTATTCTTTAACGGTATCGGCAAGTGTTTTGTCTCCGGTTTTATCACCCTGAACAATTTCTCCGCATTTTTTGTTTACGATAATAATGTGGTTGTCTTCGTATAAAATTTCGGGCATTTTAATAAAACTTTCTTCTTGTAAATATTTTCGACAGATGTTTTTGCGAATTTTCGGTATCGGTTCGCATCAATACCATAGGTACGCCTATTCCGGGCTCAATAGTACATATTTTTTCGGCAAGGGTTTCGGCATCAATCATTTTTTTATAAAATTCTTCGTGTTTTTTAGCGAAAACAAAAAGACAGGTTTCAATATGGCTCTCTTTGGCAACAAAAAAACTGTTTTGAATAAGGTCTAAAAATAAACGAATATTTCTTCTGTATTCGTGTTCGGTAGCAATACGCCACGAGCTGCCGAGTATTTTATTTTCGGTTTTTCTGAAAAAATCTGTTTCTTCTTTAAAATAATAGTCTGTATGCAAGCCCGCAGGACTGTCAACAGTCATCGAATTGGTACCGATAATTTTTCCGTTTGATTCTGCAATAAGTATAGTTGTTTCTTTAATTGTATTTAAGTGAGGATATAAATCAACCGGTTGTTTAAAGTTTTTTGAAATAAGTCCCGATTCAATAAATGCCTTACCTACTAAAATACTTATCTCGGCTAATCTGCTAAAATTTTTTAATTTACTGATTTTATAATTATTTTTTAACATCCGGAAATAAATTTAAGTACCCGAAATATATAAATATTTTTTGAAAATTTTATTTAAAATGCAGTTATTTTTTTAAAAAAATAAATTATACAGATAAAGGAATTGTCAGCAGTACGGTTGTACCCTTGTTTCGGTTTGATTTTATTGAAATATTACCTTTTAAAAGTGTGGTTAATCCTTTTGCAATGGATAATCCGATTCCGGTTCCCGAATACAGCTTGTCCGATTTTTCTATTTTTCGAAACGGATCAAAGATATGGGGTAATTCATTTGATGAAATTCCGATGCCGGTATCGGCTATTGAATAGAAAAGATTATTTTCGGAAATTTTACACGTAAGTTTTATTTCTCCTTGTTCAGTATATTTTACGGCATTATCCGTAATTTGTTTGAAAATAATTTTTAATTTTTTCTTGTCGGAATAGAGTAATAAGTCGTTTGTTAATTGATTGTCAAATTTAACGGAAATCGGTTTGTTGCTTTTTTTTACTTTTGTTTTTAATCGGTTAAATAATTCTTTATTAAACTCATTTGCCGAAAATTTACTTAATTCAAGACCCGTTTGTTCGGATTGAAGTTTTGAAAGTAAAATAATGTTCTCAATGGTTTCAAGTAAACCGGTTAAATTAGTTTCAATAATTTCGATTTCTTTTTTCATGTCCGGATTTTTCCGAGAAAGAATATTTCCGAAACCGAGAATTGCATTCATCGGTGTTCGTAATTCATGCGAAATATTTAATAAAAATTGAGTTTTAAGAGCATCGCTTTCTTTTGCTCTTTCCAAAGCATATTTTAACGATAAGGTTTTTTTCTCAACCATATCTTCAAGTTTATTTTTGTATTGTTTCAATGCTTCATTAGATTCTTCAAGCTTTTTCTTCTCAACATTCAACAGGAAATTTGATACGTATGTTTTAAATCTTAATTTATTTTGTACTCTGTTAATAAAAAAACTGATAATCAGTACTATCAAAACATTAAGCAGAGAAAGTAATTCTTTATTTGTAACGGGAAAGAAATAAAATAAAATAAATCCGAAAAGAACTGTCGGGACAAGAAAAATTATCAGCGTAATAAAGGTGTTAGCTCTTACTTCCAATAATAATACAAAAAAAGCAACAATTATGCTAATAATATTAATCATGTCTGTGCCTGTTCCGTGATGTACTAAATATTTTGCAAACATCATTGCGGGAAGACTTGCAAGAAAAATATTATAAAGAACAATTTTATTAACAGAAGCTCCGGGACGAATTTTATTCCGTAAATATAAAAAAACGGCTAATCCGAGAGAAAAAAGTCTGGTGTACACAGCCATTATACTGTGTCTTATGAAAATATCGGAAAAAGTTAATAATAATAACAGTAATATAGCTATAGGAACTAAAGTGCCGAGTTTCTTTTCCGTAATATCAAGAATATATTTCTTAAATCGTAAATTGAGTATGTCAGATTTTTTTTTCAATAGAACTCATTTTTTAAAATGTTAAGATACAATGAATTTTTCTAATTGAAAAGTTTTTTTGACGAAATTCTTGTTACTCTTTATTAATGTTTTACAAAATTTTGAGACAGCGTAATTTCAGTAAGGGCTTAAGTTTTCTGCAAAACGGATATAAGTATCGAAAAATCAGTATTTTATTGATTCCCTGACTTTTCGGATATTTGTAAGTATTCCGAAAACTGTCATATATTAAAACATCCGGTTTTGGATTTGAGGTGTTTATTATTTAACGACTATTTTTCTTATTATTTCTCTTTCGGATAAGCGAAGTTTGGCTATATAAATTCCTCCGGAGAGTTTATTTACGCTTATTTTGTTTTCTTCTTTTGAAAAAAGTTCCCGCGAAATTAATTTTTTACCGTTTATATCGTATAAATCAAATATATACGGGTTTTTGTTATACGGCAAATTAAAATAAATATAGTCTTGTGCAGGATTGGGATATATTTTAAATTCATCATCGGAAGCATTTTCCGCCGTATTGTTTTCATTTACGGTTAAAACGAAATTACCGGAAGCACTTGCACTTGAATCGTCCGTTGCAATTATTTTTATGTGTAAAACTTGAATATCGTACGGAATACCTTCAAAGGTTCTTGTTTCTGCATTAAATGTCAGCCAATCAGGCAAATCGGAACCGTCGGATAAAACGGTATTGTAATGCAGGTTATCATTTGTATCAACATCTTTAAAACAATTTTCGTCAAAAGTATAGTTGAAATTTATTCCGGTAAGGGTTGTTTTATCTTCTAAATTTCCGTAAAAAACGGGTGCATCGTTGGTGTTTTGTACCGTAATTGTAAATGATTGGTCAACATCAACGGTTCCGTCGTTCACTCTTATAATCACATCGCTTGTTCCTACGTCTTCGTTAAGCGGAGTTCCCGAAAGTGTTTTTGTATTTTCATCGAAAGTTAACCAATCGGGAATTTGAGCGGCGGAAAAAGTCAGAATATCGCCGGTCGGGTCTTCATCCGTCGCACTTACGGTATAACTGTACGGACTGTCTTCGGTTGCCGTTTCAAGAGGTGTTGATGTAAAAACGGGTGCATCGTTGGTGTTTTGTACCGTAATTGTAAATGATTGGTCAACATCAACGGTTCCGTCGTTCACTCTTATAATCACATCGCTTGTTCCTACGTCTTCGTTAAGCGGAGTTCCCGAAAGTGTTTTTGTATTTTCATCGAAAGTTAACCAATCGGGAATTTGAGCGGCGGAAAAAGTCAGAATATCGCCGGTCGGGTCTTCATCCGTCGCACTTACGGTATAACTGTACGGACTGTCTTCGGTTGCCGTTTCAACAGGCGTTGATGTAAAAACGGGAGCATCGTTGGTGTTATTTACGGTTATTGTAAATGTTTGAGTACTTTCATCAAGTCCGTCGGTAACTTTTACCGAAACAGTGTAAGTTCCTACGTCTTCGTTTAACGGAGTTCCGCTGAAAATACCGGTATTTGTGTCAAAATTAAGCCAACCGGGTTTTTCGATAAGTTCGTAAGATAATGTATTCCATTCGTTTTCATCGCTTGCCGTTAAGGTATAAGAATATTGACTGTCTTCATCAACCGAAGTAATAGGAACAGAGGTAAACTGCGGAGTAAAATTTATTACTTCGTGATAAAACCAATTATACGATTCGGGTGTTATGGCAACATGTTCTTGATTTGTATTCGGATAATAAATTCTGTCAAAAGGAGTTACGATTGAATTAATATTTGCGTTAACATTATAATAGGGATCTGTCGTATTTTGAAGACAAAGCGAACTTATCGTAGGAATAAAGGCGTGATTGTCCCAAGGTGCTTGAATATCGCCGTATCCCGGGTCAATAGCATCCATTTCGGCAAATGTTGCTCTCGAACCGCCGGGTGCACCGTCGTAAGGTAAAGTATTGTTTACGTAAATATTTTCGTTTACTTCGTCAAAGGGCAAAGCCGTGTCGTACAATCCGTTAAAAATTCGTATATTGCTTTGATTCGGAACAGCCCAAACGTTTCCGTCCAAATCGACTACCCAACTTCTGTAATGGTAATAAATAACCTGGTCTCCGGGATTGTAGGGTTGCCCGTTTCCGTAGCCGCTGCCGTTTATAATCGAAACAATTCTTGTTTGTTCGGGAAATCCCATTGCGTTAATTTCATTATAAAAGGAAGTGAACAAACCGTTTGAATTAGCCGTATTTCCGCTTGTTGCCGTATAATGATAAATAAGCATTTGTTTTGCTGCCGGACCTGATAATGAAGTGAGAGCTTCTTGGGCACTTTCAACATCGGCTTCCTGTGCAAAAAATCGTACCCAATGTTGCAGTCCGAGCGGTATATCGGCACCTTTTTGGGGTGAGTCAAAAGAAATCCAATTTCTGACATTATGAGGGATATTGTTTTCTTCAAGGTATCTGATTGCATATCTGGTAATTAAACCGCCCATACTGGGGCCTATAACAACAATTTGATTTGCGGGTTTCATAGTTCCTGCCGCCGTCATTCTTGTATTTATATCTTGTATCAATTTTACGACAAGCATGGCATTTCTTTGTATGTAATCATCACCGCCGTAAAAGTTCGTAATAACAAAATCGTATCCTTCGGCACGCAAATTATCAACCATGTTTTGTTGGTTGGCTATGTCCCATAAGCCCGCAATATCTCTGGTGTCGCCGGGGTCAAATCCGTCAACGATTATTACCGGACGTGTAAAATCGCTGTTTCCGTTGCCGAAAAAAACACCGACCTCGCCGTGTGCAGCAACTCCGTTGTAGGGAATATCCGCCGTATAATCTGTCCAAGTTTCGCTCGGTGTCGGCATTTTTGGGGTGCTTATTTTTACTTTAAAACCGCTTGAAAAAGTTTTTCCGGATTTTAATACGAGTTTAATTTTTATGCTTTTAATTCCGTCGGTATTGTATTTTATTGTTACTCTGTCTCCGGCTTTTATTTTTTGTTCTCCGGTTCCGTCATTAAAATCCGCTGTAAAATAATTAGGAACGGATTTGTAATTTGAAAAATAATAGTTCTCGGAAAAATCGAAGGTAACTTTCTTACCCGTATATTCTTTGGTATCGATTAATGAAACTCCGAAAAGGGTATTTTCGGAATATATATCATCTTTTAACGCAATTATTTTTTTGTTTGAGATTTTAATTAAGCCGTTTTTTAAAGCATCTTTTTTTAATTGATTGTATTTAAAGTTCAATATCCCTACGGGGAAAATATTTTTTCTTATTTTCGGCTTTATATCACCTTTTAATGAAATAATTTCGGGAATATTTTTTTGGAAACTTGCTTGTCGTATTTCGCCGTATATTTGTCTCCATTCTTCCGGATTGCTGATAAACTCTTTATTATTTGCTTTAAATAATTTTATTTTTGAAACCGGAAGTTTTACTTTGTCATATAAAATCCCCGTTTTTATTTTTGATTTGTCTAACCGGTCGAACGGGTCGTTTTTTTGAGCAAATGCAAAAGAATTTGTAAAAATAACAGAAAAAAGGAAGATGTAGATGTGTTTCATTTTCAAATGATTTATGTTTTTTAACACAAATATAGGAATATATTAATATATGTCAAATTGTTCGGATATTTTTTTTTGCCGTAATTTGATTTATAATCATTAATTTTGAAAAAAAGATTGATATGAAAACGTTCAGAACGATTATTTCTCCCGGTGTTTTTGATTTTGAAATTAATTATAATACAAAATTGATGTTTCTCGGTTCATGTTTTACCGAAAATATCGGAAAGAAATTAAAGGAACAAAAATTTAAAATAAAAATTAACCCTTTCGGTATAATTTATAATCCGATTTCTGTTTCAGACAGCTTAAATTTTATTGCTGAAAGAACATTTTTTTCTGAAAATGATTTGATATATTATGATGAATATTGGCACAGTTTATATCATCACGGAAAATTTTCCGGCAAGGATAAAGAAGCGGTTTCAGAAAATATAAACAGTGAAATAAATCGCTCTTTCGAGTATTTGAAAAACGCCGATTATATATTTATTACTTTCGGTACTTCATGGGTTTATGAGTATGCGGAAACGGGGGAAATTGTTGCAAATTGCCATAAAATACCTTCTTACAAGTTTAAAAAACGTTTGTTGAATACGGAAGAAATTACAAAAAAAATATCCGAAACCGTAAATACGGCTCGAAAATTAAATCCGAATTTAAAATTTGTTTTTTCCGTCAGCCCCGTAAGGCATTTGAAAGACGGTTTTTCTCAAAATTTTATCAGTAAATCAATACTGCGTGTTGCGATTAAAGAAATTTGCGATTTGTTTGCAGGCACATATTATTTTCCTGCTTACGAAATTTTAACGGATGATTTGCGAGATTATCGGTTTTATGCCGAAGATATGGTGCATCCTAATGAAACGGCTGTTGAATATATTTTCGATTTTTTTCGGGAATCTTTCTTTTCCGACGAAACAAAAAAAATATTTGACAAAATAACCAAGATTATTTCGGCAAGAAATCACCGTATTTTTGACTTAAACTCCGAAAAAACAAAAAAGTTTATAAAGAAAAATATTGAAGAAATTAAAATTTTGGAGAAACTGTATCCGGTTATTAATTTTGATGAGGAAAAGAAATATTTTTCAAATTTATTTTCAAATATTTTAAAATAAAAAAACCCGACAAGAACTGCCGGGTTTTAAAACCATAAAAACACCAAAAAATTATTCAAGTTATTACTACTACTTTTATTATTTATTAACTAAAAAGTTTTCACTTTTATATTGACATATACGTATAGGATTCAAAAAGGTTTCAAAAAAAAGTATTTTTTTTCAAAAAAAATAAAAATTTCTAATAATATGCTGATTTGTAGATATTTGCAGGAAATTATTTTTTAAAAATTATTTTACAATAATTTTATTTATTACCTTTTCTCCGTTTTCTAATGTTACTTGAACCATATACATTCCTTTTTTTATATTACCGATTTCGACTAAAATATTGTAAGGAACATTTGTTTTGTTTGTAACCGTTTTAATATTTTGACCCAAAACATTCAATACTTCAACTTTTTTTATCAGTTTTTCGGATTTAACAAAGAATTTATTATCGGTAACCGGATTCGGGTATATTAAAACATCGGAATGAATAATTAAAACGGTCGATTTTATATTATTATATGATAATCCTTGGGAATGAGCAGTATTGCTGAATGAAAGAATAAAAACTAAAGAAATTAAAGTAAGTATATTTTTTTTCATAATGCCGGCTTTATTTTTTTATACGATGTTTTTTTTAAAAGGTTTCCATAAATTAGAAAAACTTTTTTATCAATTGTTTTAAATCGTCGGGTGTATCAATGGAAATACTTTCTTTATCGGTAATATCAGTTTTAATTTTAAATCCGTTTTCCAACCAACGATTTTGTTCTAATGACTCCGCAATTTCCAAACCGGAAATCGGTAATTTTGTAATTTTTTTTAAAATCTTACTTCTGTATGCATAAATTCCGATGTGTTGATAAAAAGTATGTTTCAAATGCCAATCTTCTTTTTTTATTCCTCTCAAATAAGGTATCGGCGAACGACTGAAATAAACGGCATAATTTTGTTTGTCAATAATAACTTTCGGTTTATTCGGGTCAAAAATATCTTTATTCGAATTAATTTTTTTTATCAGTGTGGCTATTTCGGTTTCAATATCGTCAAAACAAGTAATTAACTTTGTTAAATATTCTTTATGAATATAGGGTTCATCTCCTTGAATATTAATTACGATATCGAATATTTTTCCGGTTGTTTTTTCATATTTCTCAAGAGCTTCGGCACATCGGTCAGTTCCGCTTTTATGATTTTCTGAAGTCATTATTACGTTTCCGCCGAATTGTTTTACTTCTTCTTCAATTAAATTGTTATCTGTCGCAACAACAACCTCATTGAGTGTTTTTTTGCAATTTTCAAAAACTCGGTGTATCATTGTTTTACCTTTAATATCTGCCAAAGGTTTTCCCGGAAAGCGGGTTGAAGCATATCTTGCAGGTATAATTCCCAAAATATTCATAAAATTTTAAAATTTTTTATGCCGAAATGTCATATTTTTTGAAACACATTCTTTATTTTTACAAAATTAATGTATATTTTTACACCGTTTGTATTTTTTTTGATAAAATTGACAAATTTGCAGACAAATTTTTTTAAACAGACATAAATAAAGATGACTATACAACAAATAAAACAACGGTTCGCAATTATCGGAAATTCACCGGCATTAAATCGTGCAATTGATATAGCCGTTCAGGTAGCTCCTACGGATTTAACGGTTTTAATTACCGGCGAAAGCGGAACCGGAAAAGAAATATTTCCTCAAATTATTCATCAGCTCAGTGCTCGTAAACATAATTCGTATATTGCCGTAAATTGCGGTGCAATACCGGAAGGAACTATTGATTCGGAACTGTTCGGACATGAAAAAGGTTCTTTTACCGGTGCCGTAAAAAGCAGAAAAGGTTATTTTGAAGAAGCCGATAACGGAACAATATTTTTGGATGAAGTAGGAGAGTTACCCTTATCTACACAGGTTCGTTTATTGAGAGTTTTGGAAACCGGCGAATATATTAAAGTGGGCTCTTCTCAAGTAATGAAAACAAATGTTCGTGTTATTGCAGCTACAAATATTAATTTATTACAAGCAATACAAAACGGAAAATTCAGAGAAGATTTATATTATCGATTAAATACCGTTCCGATTATTGTTCCGCCTTTACGAAATCGAAAAGAAGATATACATCTGATATTCAGAAAATTTGCTCAGGATTTTTCCGAAAAATACCGTATGCCTCCGATTCGTTTAACAGAAGACGCTGTTTTATTGCTTGAAAAATACACTTGGAAAGGAAATGTAAGACAATTAAAAAATATTACCGAACAAATTTCAGTAATTGAAGAAGATCGAAATGTGAATGCGGAAACCTTAAAAAAATATTTGCCGGAAGAAATACATAATTTACCTGCATTATACGGAAATTCTGTTAACAAAGAAGATTTTGCAACAGAAAGAGAAATTCTGTATAAAATTCTTTTTGATATGCGAAATGAAATTAATGAATTGAAAACAATGGTTCAAAGTGTTTCAAAACAAAATACGGATATTCAAAATCTTCCTGACGGCTTTTTTGATAAATCGAAAGATGAAATACATCCCGCAGCATATATCTCAACAGCGGAAAATACTTCGAATAATATAAAAGTAACCGAAAATAATAAATTTATCGATAATAAACCCTTTATCGAAGATACTGAAGAAATTATCGAAGAATCTTTGTCTTTAAAAGATAAAGAAATTGAATTAATTAAAAAAGCATTGAAAAAATATAAAGGAAAAAGAAAGTATGCCGCCGAAGAACTCGGAATTTCGGAACGAACTTTGTACAGGAAATTAAAAGAATATGATTTGACAACTTGAACTAAGTGATTTTGATATATTTAGTTTAAAAAATTTGACATTTTTTTAAGTTTAATGAAAAAGAGAATATTGTTAATAATCGTGATTTTTTCTGTTTTGTTTTCGCAATGCGGAATTTATTCATTCTCCGGAGCATCTCTTGACCCGAAGGATAAAACGGTAAATGTCAAATTTTTCCCTAACAGAGCAGCTATCATAAATCCTAATTTGAGTCAACTGTTTACGGAAAAATTAAAAGACAGATTCTCTTCTCAAACAAAATTGGACTTAGTAGATTTTAACGGAGATTTAACTTTTGAAGGAGAAATAACCGGATACGATACAAAACCGATTGCAATAACAAAAGACGAACAAGCAGAACAAAATCGACTTACTGTTACCGTTCATGTCAAATATACGAGTATAAATAATCCGAAATTTAATTTTGATACATCTTTTTCAAGATATGCAGACTATGCCGGTACCGATCTTTTAACAGATGTTGAAGACGACCTTTCGGAACAAATAGTAAACGAACTTATTGACGATATTTTTAATAAATCAGTTGTTAACTGGTAAAGAACAGGATTCATGGAAATAAAAAACATTATTGAATACATTGATGCACCTTATAACATGCAAAATGAGGATTTTGAGAAATTAAAATCTCTTTTAGAAAAATATCCGTTTTTTCATACGGCAAATTTGCTCTATGTTAAAGCCGCACATAATATTAATACGGAAGATTATCCGTCTTTAATAGCTAAAATTTCTTCTTCGGTTCCTAACCGCGAACTGTTATATCAATTAATTAATCTTTCGGCACCTGTTGCGAAAGAAAAAAGAAAAACCGAAAGGAAAAAAGAAGAAAGTGATACAAGAAAAGAAATACGCGAAAGAATTGAAAAACGTCGTCAAAAAAGAATGATTGAAAAAGGTGGGTTGTTATCTCAGCACGGTTCAAGTGTCCATGAAAAATTAGTTAAGAATTTTTTCAAACCTGTTATAGAAGAACTGAGAAAAGATAACTTAAATATCGGATTAATGCCCGATAAAATTGCAGAATTATTTCCCGAAGCCGAAAAATCCGTTGATATTGTTCCCGAAAATAAAGATGCAGAAAGAGAAAAAAAACGCCTCGAACGTGAAAAACGCATGGAAGAGAAAATGAAAAGGCGAATGGAAGAACAAGAGAAAAGAGGTGAGGATGATGTTGAAAAGAAAAAAGCAGAAAGAGAAAAAAGACGTTTAGAACGCGAAAAAAGAATGGAACAGAGACGTAAGCTTCGTGAAGAAGAAATGCTGAAAAAAGAAAAACCCGAAGGAGATGCAAAAAATGATAGAGAAAAAAGACGTTTGGAAAGAGAAAAACGTATGGAAGAAAAGCTGAAACGTCGTGAACAAGAAAAAAGTGACGAAGAAGAAAAAAAAGATTTAAATAAGGATATTGAAAAAACAGAAATAAAAGCCGAAGGAAAAGAAGAAACAATTAAAATTGAACCTAAAGAAGATTTAAATACCGAAGATAATGACATAAGCATTGAAAATGACCCTTTTACAAATATTATAAAAATCGGCGATACTCCCGATGATAAGAAAAAAGAAACAGAACCTGATATAAAATCGGTTAAAAAAGATGTAAAATCGGAACCTGTTCAAGAAAATAATGATTCAGATGATTTAATTATTATTGTTGAAGAAGATATAAAAAAGGATATTCCCGAAAGTGAAATTAAAACAGAGCCGATTAAAACAGACGATTCTGAAAAAGTGAAAAAAACGGAACCTGAGAAAAAGGAAAATATTGAAAAAGATAAACAGGAAACTGAAAAAACAGCAATTACAGAAAAGAAAACAACAAAAAAGAAACGTTCTGATAAAGTTATTATTGAAGAATTGGAACCGACGGAAGAGGTTAAAAAAGGAGATAATAATGAAGTCGAAGATATTTATGACAAAATTATAAATTCAAAAAAACCTGCAAAAAAAGAAAATCTTAATTTTATTGAAATTAAAGATGATATAACCGGATTAGATGAGGAAAAAGATACAGTTTCTCAAAAAACCGAAATTATCGAAATCGAAGAAGGCAAAGAAACAAAAACGGAAAATATTCATATTGAAGATGAGGATAAGATCGTTCCTGCCGAAGAGTCCGGAAATGATGATATCATATTTGAGATAGAAGATACAACAGAGCCGGCAGAGGAAAAAACGGAAGTGAAAGAAGCGATAAAAACAATTTCTGATGAAACCGAAAATGTAACAGAAATGCCTGAAGCAGAAGATGTTTTTGAGCTGATAGATACCGAGACAGAAGTAAATTCCGGTGATTTAAAAGAAAAAGAAGAAAAAGACCAAGCAGCGGAAGAAAGTAAAAAATCGGGAGAAAAAATTGTAATTGAAGACGAAAAGTCGGAAAAATCCGTAATTCCTGAAATCTCCGATACGAAAGATGAAGAAACGGAAAAAACCGATACGGAAGAAATAAAAGATGAAAAGCCGGATTCCTCCGAAAAAATTGAACCGGATTATTCCTCAGAAACCGAAAAACCGGTTGATACCGAATCTGAAAAAACAACAATATCAATTACGGAAGATGTAATCGAAGAAAAGAAAGAAGATGAAATTATTATTGACGAAACATCCGAAACCGAAGAAGAAGAAACGTCGAAAAAAAATAAAGCTCCTGAAGTTTCCGAATCAAAAACTGATAAAAAAGAAATTGAAATAAAAAATGCAGAAGAAAAAGCAAAAGCTGCCGAAAGTGTTTTTGCCAGAATTGAAGCATTTAAGAAAAAAAGAGCAGAAAAAGAAAAAAAAACAACCGCAAAACCGGACATAAAAGAAAATAAAAAAAATGAATTAATTGAAAAATTTGTCAAAGAAGAACCGTCGGTAAAACGACCTTCGCTCGATGAAGAAATTGATGAAAATATTGAAAATGCTGAGAAAAAATCGGTAGAGAGAAAACCGATTATTACTGAATTAATGGCAAGTATTTATGTCAATCAGGGAAAATTTGACGAGGCAATTGAAATTTATGAAAAATTAATTTTGAAAAATCCGGAAAAAAAGGATTACTTTGCAGCCAAAATTGAAGAAACTAATAAATTAAAATAATTAAAAAATATGTTAACATTAGCGATTATATTGATTTTTATTGCAAGTATCTTGATGATACTGATTGTATTAGCACAAAATTCCAAAGGCGGCGGACTGTCTTCAACATTCGGCGGCGGCGGACAAATGGGAGGAGTCGTACAAACCAATAAGTTTTTAGAAAAAACAACCTGGACTTTAGCCATTGCATTAATCGTATTCAGTATTATTGCAAGTTTATCGCTTGACAGACCCAAAGAAGATCCCGAATCCAAAATTCAAAAAGAACTTATGGAGTTAAATCAAACAGATATTCCGAAAATTCCGTCTCAACAACAAGTTGACGAATTTAAGAAAAAAGAAGAGCAAAAAAAGAACTTGAACCTACCGAACAAGAAATAAGTTCTCTTATAAAGCAAATAAATGCCGGTTTTGATGCCGGCATTTTTTATTTACAGTGTCATATTGTCGTATCCTATGACAAAAAAATAATTTGTTGGCTGTATCTTATATTGCTGATATTCAATAATATATATTGACTTTGATTTAATGTGAATTTTAATACTGCATTTTCGTCAATAAAAATTCGTTAAAATTTTAAAAAAATCAATTGGCATATTTTATGTTAAGAATAGGGCAACCGAAAATATAATTATTAAACAAAAAAAGATATAAAAATGGCTAAAGAAATTTTATTTGACATTGAAGCAAGAGACGCTTTAAAAAAAGGCGTCGATCAACTTGCAGATGCAGTAAAAGTTACATTAGGGCCCAAAGGGCGTAATGTCGTAATTGAAAAATCATACGGAGCACCGCAAATAACAAAGGACGGCGTTACCGTAGCAAAAGAAATTGATTTACCCGATGCATACGAAAATGTCGGGGCACAAATGCTGAAAGAAGTGGCATCTAAAACCGGAGACGATGCCGGCGACGGAACAACAACAGCAACCGTTCTTGCCCAATCAATTATCAATGTCGGACTTAAAAATGTTACTTCCGGAGCAAATCCCATGGACTTAAAACGAGGTATAGACAAAGCCGTTAAAGAAATTGTTTCAGGTTTAGAAAAACAATCGCAGGAAGTCGGTGTTGACAGTGATAAAATTGAGCAAGTTGCAAGAATTTCCGCAAATAATGATGCTGAAATCGGAAAACATATTGCCGATGCCATGAAAATCGTAAAAAAAGACGGTGTAATTACCGTGGAAGAGGCAAAAGGCATGGAAACAAATGTCGAAATTGTAGAAGGAATGCAATTTGACAGAGGATATATTTCTCCTTATTTCATTACTGATACCGATAAAATGGAAGCCGTTTTGGAAAATCCGTATATCTTATTGCACGATAAAAAAATATCGGCAATGAAAGATATTATGCCCGTTTTGGAACCCGCTGCTCAAGCCGGTCGTCCGCTTATGATTATTGCCGAAGATATAGAAGGCGAAGCACTTACTACTCTGGTTGTTAATAAATTAAGAGGTACAATTAAAGTTGCCGCAGTAAAAGCTCCCGGTTTCGGCGACCGACGAAAAGCCATGCTTGAAGATATTGCAATCCTTACCGGAGGAACCGTAATTACCGAAGAAAAAGGATTTAAATTAGAAACCGCAACACTCGAAATGTGCGGAAGTGCAGAAAAAATCGTAATGGACAAAGACAATACAACAATTGTTAACGGTCACGGCGATACGGAAGCAATAAAAACAAGAGTAAGCGAAATTAAAGTACAAATTGAAAACACAACATCTGATTACGATAAAGAAAAACTTCAAGAACGATTGGCAAAACTTGCCGGCGGTGTTGCCGTAATATACGTAGGTGCAGCTTCCGAAGTGGAAATGAAAGAGAAAAAAGACCGTGTTGACGATGCATTAAGTGCAACCAGAGCAGCCGTTGAAGAAGGTATTGTTCCCGGCGGCGGAGTGGCTTATATCAGAGCCCTTGAAAATCTCAAAAATCTTAAAGGCGAAAACGACGATGAAACAATCGGTATCGAAATAATTAAACGTGCTGTTGAAGAACCTTTAAGACAAATTGCAAAAAATGCAGGCAAAGAAGGTGCCGTAATTGTACAAAAAGTTAAAGAAGGAAAAGATGATTTCGGATATAATGCAAGAAAAGATGTTTTTGAAAATCTTTTAAAAGCAGGTGTTATCGATCCTACAAAAGTTACCAGAATTGCACTCGAAAATGCTGCATCCATTGCCGGTATGTTGTTAACTACCGAAACCGTAATGGTTGAGAAAAAAGAAGATAATCCCGCACCGATGATGCCTCCCGGAGGCGGTATGGGCGGTATGGGCGGCATGATGTAAGAGCCGATACTTTGAATTTAATTAAAAAAACTTCTCTTTTTCGGGGAAGTTTTTTTAATTTATTTTTCCGATACATTTTATATTTTTGCATGAATTTGTAAAATTATTACAAAATAATTGCAACCTTTTTATACATTTTTATCTAAACAATGAGTTTTAATGGCTGTCCCGGAAAAAATAATAAGCCGTTGTAAGCAATATAACAAAAAAGCTCAAGCATATATTTTTAAAAAATATGCCGGTACGCTTTTAGGGATATGCTTACGTTATATAAAGGACAGAGCCAAAGCCGAAGATGTGATGCAAGATGCTTTTGTAACAATTTTTTCTAAAATTAATCAATATAAAGGCACCGGGTCATTTGAAGGATGGATGAAAAGAATTACGCTGAATACGGCATTAATTCAATTAAGGAAAGATAAAAAAGAGATTATATCAGACAATTTTGACTATTTTGAAACTGACGATAAACCGGAGCAAAAAAAAGATTTGAACCCGAAAGATATGCAATCGGTTATCGAACATGCAAAATTTGAGCGGCATGAAATTATTGAAACAATGAACGAAATGCCCGTAGGATTCAGAACCGTTTTTAATTTGTATGTTGTAGAAGGGATGATGCACAAAGAAATTGCAGAAGAATTGGGAATATCCGAAGGCACGTCAAAATCGCAATTGTTAAGAGCACGAACTAAACTGAAAGAATTATTATATCAAAAAGCACTTTTAAAATTAAGAGGAAAAAATGGAAGATGAACAATTATTTATTGACAAACTTGTAAAAAATTCCGTTAAGGATTACAAGGAACAACCCTATACCGCATGGAACGAATTGGAAAAATACATGGGGCAAAAGGGTGTTATGTCAAAATCGAGCAAGTTTTTTAATACAAAAACGAATATTGCAATTGTTTCCGGAGTTGTTGTGATAACAGCCGGGATATATTTTTTAACAAATACACCGGAAAATCGACTTGAGTCGAAAAAAAATCTTATAGAAATTTCGGATACAACAGCGAAACAAAAAAATACCGAATCAATTTTAAAAATTGAAGAAAAGAAAACAAAGACAGATGCTTCTTCCGGAAAAATTAACAGCACAAACAATAAAAATAAGAATGAAACCGTAAAAATAAGAGTTGAAGTTCCGGTTCATAAAAAAGTTATGATAAAAAAACAAATTATCATTAAAGATACACTTAATTAAATTTTAATATCTTTGGGTTTTCGAAAAACCGAAAGATGAGTTTATCCGTAAAAAATAAAATATCGGCGAACAAAAAACTCGGCTCTTATTCCGGCTTTTTTGTTCGCTTTTTTGTTTTTATTTTCTCGGTAACATTTATAATCGGTTTAAGCAGTTTTAAACCGGAGGTAAATAATTGCAAAAAAATAAGTTTGCCCGATATAAAAGACACCATTTTTGTTTACGATACCGTTGTATATTACGATACCACAGTTGTTTACGATACTGTGTATTTGTCTTCCGATAAAATTATTGAAACAAAATTCAGCGATTCTTTATTAAAATTATCAAAGTTAAAATACGGCGAAATTATTTTACAAGATTCAGATTTTTTTTTGATACGGAAATTCAGAAAAAATAAAAGAAAAAAAGTAAATGTATTCTCTCTGGATTTGTTGTTTTCTCCCGTTTATACATTTCAAACTTTTACCGCCGATTTTATCTACAAAGAAAATTCCGATATAAATAATAATGCCGTAAGCCCCTCAATAGGAACCGGCTTTGCACTAAATCTTAATCTTTACAAAAAAAACAATATTTTTACCTCCGGTATTAATCTTGCAAATTTTAAAACAAATTTTTCAACGGTTTCCGTGAATTATAAAATCGATACAATCCCGAAAATACATTTTATACAAAATACGGAAATGCAAATTGATTCAATTAAATTAATTAATATAGACACCTTAATTGCAACCGGAGATACCGTATATTATTATATTACGGATACCACATACAATACTTTTATTGATACAACCTATTTGCCGGAAGCCGATACAACAAAAAATTATTATAACGAACGTGCAAAAAATTCTTATATATTCTTTGAAATACCTCTGTTGTACAGTCGCAGTTTTTATACGCCGAACTTTAATTTTTCTCCCGAAATAGGAATTATTACAAGTTTTTTTGTTAATTCCAAAGGAAAAATTGTATCTTTGAGTGATTTTTTTCAGACAAACAGTTTGGAAAATGAGCCGAAATTTGCGGCAGTTAACTTGTCTGTCTATGCCGGTATTAAGTTTAATTACTATATTACCAATCGATTGGACTTTGTAACTTCTGCATATATACGGAGAAATATAAATTCGATATATAGGGATTATCCTTTAATATCAAGATTTAATTCTTTCGGAATTAATTTCGGTTTTCGTTATAAGTTTTTATTTTAATACGGAAAAATGAATTTCAGACTTATAGTTATATTTACGGTATTATTCAGCAGTTTTCAATTAAATTCCTACGCATGTTTTCAATCCGGAAAAATTATTATATCCGAAAATAATACTGTTTCAAATTCCGGAGATTTGAAATCAACACAATACACAACAACTGTTTCGGGCACCGTTTACGCAGGAATTAATCCGCTTCCCGAAGGTCAGGTTTATCTTTTGAACAAAAACAAAACTTCTTTTATTACAAGCTCGTCTCAAGAAATTAATGAAGGCGAATTTCAATTTAAAGATATTAATTTCGGAGAATATATTTTATATGTTATACCCGAATTTAACTACGATTTTTTATATTTTCCGAAATATATTCCTACTTATTCCGGCAAAACATACACTTGGCAAAAAGCAATAAACAGTGATGTCTCGATGAATAATTTTACGGTCGATTTGCATTTATTATCTTTTCAAAAACCGTTTTACGGTGAAAAAACAATATCCGGAAAAATAAAATTCAGAGGAACCTACAACGGAGTTGAAAATTTGCCCGTACCCGTAATTCTGTTAAACAGTTCACATATTCCTATGGATTTCAGAATTGCCGATAAAAAATCCGGAAAATTTACTTTTGAACATATTCCTGAAGGAACCTATTATATCCATCCCGAAATTCCCGGTTTAAAAACAAGCGATTATCGTATTCATATAATCGGAAATCATTCGGACAAATACGATAATGTTAACTTCTCCGTTGATAATGAAAACGTAAAAATAGAAAAACAGTCCGATGAAATTGTTCCGGTTGTTTCCGGTGAATTTTTAAGAGTTTTTCTGAAAGATAATTTAAATTATCCCGTTGTATGCGAATTAATAGACTTATCCGGAAAAATAATTACAAAAAAAGTATTTTATAACGACGAAATTTTGATGAATACTTCCGGTATGGCAGCAAATTTGTATATCTTAAAAGTGAAAACGTATGATAATTCTCCTGTTAAAACTGCAAAAGTTTTTATAAGAAATTATTAATTTAAAAAATAAAAACCACAAAAATGAAAAAGAAAATCTCTGTTTTTTTTATAATTTCTTTTATTGCATCGTTTACCTACGGGCAGAACCTTGTTGATATAAGTAATTTTACGACCTGCGATAAAGCGTATGACATTTCTATTTTTCCGATTTTCGGACCCACTACGGCTCCTCCCGAAACCGGAACAACCCAAAACTTCACTTTACCGAAACATCCTACTTGGTATAAGTTTACCGTTCAAAAAAGCGGAATTCTTTTATTCGATATAATTCCTTTGAATTCAAAAGACAATTACGATTTTATGCTTTTTAGAGATGAACCGAATTTTTGTCAAAAATACAAAGAAGGAAAGATAAAACCGATTCGTTCAAATTTCAGTCCGCCGGCTAATTCAAAAGGTACTACGGGATTATCTTATGCCGGAGAAGAACCGGATTTTGATAAAGGTGTTCCGGTAAGTAAAGGCGATGCCTTTTATTTGGCTTTAAATAATATGTACAGAAACGGAAAAGGACACACCGTTTTATTTAAAGAACTGAAAACAATTAAGATTACGGGGAAAATTACGGATTCAAAAAACGGAAAACCGTTGAAAGCAGATATTCGTTGGAGAAATCTCAGAAATAATAACTTATTTGTATCTTCTCAAACCGAGAAAAAGGGTTCTTTTGAAATGGAAATTCTGTTAAATTCACAGGAAAACTCATTCCCTAAATACGAATTGTGTGTTTATGCCGATAAATATTTTCCCGATTATAAAGTTTTTTCAACGGAAGAAGCGAATAAACTGAATAATAAAAAAATTGATTTTACGCTTGACAAAGTAAAAAAGGGCTTAAATAACGAAACCCTCGGCGTAATTTATTTCAAAGCAAATGATGTTACCATTGTTCCGAAATCGGAATATGTAAAAAAGAAACTTTTAAAATTTATGAAACTTAATCCGAAAGCTAAAATTGTATTGGAAGGTCATACAAACGGATTATATCCCAGTACGGATGTAGATTTTAAATTATCTTCCGACAGGGCAAAAGTAGTGAAAAAATTCTTAACGGATAACGGTATCGATGCGTCAAGAATCGGAACCGAAGGAATGGGCAGTAAAAATGAAATTTATCCCATACCCGAAAATGAGGAAGAAGAAGGTTACAACAGAAGAGTTGAAATAAGAATTACGGATTTTTAAATTATAAAATTTGATTGAAAATGATTAAAGGCGGAATTTTTTTCTGCCTTTTTTTATTGTTTTATACTAAAATCGCATTGTTTTTGTTTTATAAATACAAAACACAACTATGAAACAAACAACATTAATTCTTGCATTTTTAATTTTTACTTCCGCAGGTTTTTCTCAAACAGATTCCGTACCGATTGTAAATACCGCTTTTAAACCCGACGAATACCTTAAATACAAAATAAAATACGGAATAATAAACGGCGGATATGCCGAAATGAAAATTCAACTCGAACAAGTCGGCTACGATTGGTACTACCACGTAAAAGCAATTGCCCGAACCTCCGGATTGGTCGGACAATTTGCCCGTGTAAGCGACCGTTACGAAAGTTATATCCAACTGTTTGACGGAATGCCTCTGCAAGCAATACGAGATATTAACGAAAACAATTACAGACGATATAACGAAGTGATTTTCGACAGAGAAGAGAACAAAGTTATCAGTTTAAAATCCGGAGAACACAAAGTGCCGCCCGGAACATTAGATGTTTTGTCGGCATTTTATTATGCCCGCAGAATGATTTTTAAAAATAAACTGCACAAAAATCAAATTATAAATTTAACGACCTATTTTGACGAACAACTTTATATCGTAAAAGTAAAATATAAGAAAACCGAAAAAATAAGAACAAAATTCGGGAAAATAAAATGCCTGAAATTTGTACCGCTTATTGAGAATAACAGTACAATAAAAAAAGAAGAAGATATGCAGGTTTGGTTTTCTGACGACGGAAATTTTATTCCCGTAAAAATACGTTTAAAAGTAGGTTTCAGTACCGTAAAATGCGATTTGCTCGAATACAAAGGGTTGAAAAATCCGCTCGGAAAACCGTTTAGTCATTAATTCGCATTGACCGGAGATATTGTATAAAATATGGAGAGTGTTATTCGGCTTAAAATCAATACGATATGATTAAAAGTGGGGAAATGTTTATAATCAGAATTTTACTCGCCGAAATCTATATATTGCTGTCGCCGGTATTTTTTTATTTCTATCTTTCTTTGGTCAAAAATATTTGATATAAATCATTGGTCTTGATTAAATTCTTATATCCTTTTTTAATCAATCCGGTTAGCAGTTTTAGGTCTCCTGTCCATAAAATCCCTTTTGTAAAAATTGAAATCGCAACAAAGCTTGTATCGTCAATATCTATGTCTCGACACAATAATTCAGCATTTTTATAAATTTCAGTCGGTATTACGGAATGGTTAAGAATAGTTATGTTTTTCAATATCAAATCATAAACTTCAAGAAATTCATCGTCTGTCAGGTTTCCGATGGATTTTATTTTCTCTTTATGTTTGAAAATTTCAAATTTAATATAGGCGGGTGCATAAAAGTCAAACCGGTTTTTTCCGCTGATAAGAATCTGCCCGATTCTGCTGTCGGTATTAAGTAAAGCACTGAATACGATATTCGTATCAACGATTATTTTAGTCATTAAGTCCTAATTCTTCTTTAGTTCTGTTCCAACGTCCTTTTTTTACTTCTTTTAACAGTTCGTCAATATCATTTTCGGTTGCAATTGATTTAGAAGTTAATTCTTCGTATCGTAAATAATCAAGAATTGTTTGAATTCTTGAAATCTTCATTCTTGAAGAGAACCTGACCAATATTTCGTTACCTTGTCTTTCTACTGTCATTTTTTCTTTTTTTTCAAATTTACAAAAAAAATCGGGTATTTAGTTTATTGTTCAGGGTAATTTTTTCAAAACCATCAATACCGCATCGTTTTTGTTAAAACTGTAAAGTTCCAAACCGGTTTCCGTAAATTTGTTAATTCGGAATTTAATATCGGCTTTATCGGTTAAAATTGTTTTTCCGTCATCCGAAAAAAACCAATTGCCTTTTGTAATTTTATTTGCCAGAGACAATTCGTATGTTTTATCTTTGTTAAAACGAATATACGAACCTTTCAGTAAGTCTGTAAATAAATTCTCGTAAGCATCTGTCGGATTATTTTCCTTGTCGGATTTTAAGGTTTCGACGGTATATTTTCCGATAAGTTGTTTTTCGAGTTTTTTGGTTAACGAACAGGAAAATGTGAAAATTAGTAAAATAATTATAAATGTGATTTCTTTCGCTTTCATTTGATTGTGCTTTATTTTCATGAACAAAGATAAAAAAATATTTGCGGTTTACGTTCAATATTGTAATTTTAACATCAAATTTAAAAAACTTAAAACATGGCTTGGAAATTTTTTCAAAAAAGTAAACAACGACTTCACAATCCGCAGGCAAAAGGCAGTGAACTCGAAATGAAAATAAATACGGCACTTAAAAATGCCGAAGACGATAAAACGGCTGCCGTAAAAGAAATTGAGCAAATTAAAGATTGGGCTGCCGAAATAATTGTCGAGACTTATGCAGAAACGTTTCCCAACGGAAATTTAACCTATTACAGAGAACAATACAAGGCGGATGCTCTCGAAAAATATGAACAGATAAAATCGGAAAATGCCGGTAAAATTGATGCCGGAAAAGCCGAGAAATGCGACAAAATCGTAAAAGCATATTTTACGCAAATTAAATTGCGTGAATCGAAATTGCAATTGTACGATAAATTGGTCGGGAAATATCAAGATGTAAAAAATAAACTTGACGAAGCCAAAAAAGTTCAAAAGGAAGAAGACAAAATACATACGCATGAAGAACGAATTAAAAAATTAGACGGTGCTGATAATGAGTATGTTGATGCAGTAACCGACACGGCAAAATTTGAAGAACTCGAAAAAGAATTTGAATTAAAAACCGAATATGCCAAGCAATTAAACGTGCTGAACGAAAAATATAAAGAAGAAGAAAACGTTGAAGATTATACGGCATCTTTGGCTTTTAAAGATGAAATTGATAAAATGATTGATGAAATTGACTGATACGTCATATTCGAGAACGATTTTGAAGGGAACAATTATATTGTTCCTTTTTTTGCATTTTAGTTTTTTGAATTTTGCACAAAAATATACGTTAAAAATTATAACAAATCAATCGGAATTGCCGAAACCGCTTAAGAAAAAGATGTACCGGAGAAGTTTTTCGGATTCGACGCTTATATATTTGCAGCTGAATAAAATAAAATCGCAGTTGTTTTCGGAAGGTTATATTTCCGCTTCTTTTGACAGTGTAAAGTTTGATTCGGCTCTTGTTTCGGCATACCTTTTTACGGGTAAAAAATATACGATTGACGAGTTGTATATAAAAAATATTTACCCTTCGTTAAAAAGAAAATTTCATCTTACGGATTCGGGCAAAATTGCAAAAAGAAATTTTAATCCGGTAAATTTGCCCGCTTTGTACGAAAATATCATTACGGAATATGAAAATACGGGCTGTCCGTTTGCTTCGCTTGTGCCGGAAAAAATTGAGATTAAAGATTCGGCAATTAGATTAAATTTGCAACTTCAAAAAAATAATTTATTTCGTATTAATAAATTGATAATCAAAGGGAATGCTCATATCTCTGCGGCTTTTGTAAGTCGATATTTATCTTTGTTTGAGGGCGATTTGTATAATGAAGCACGGATAAATTCAATCGGTAAAAAAATAAAAATATCGGGTTTTTTAAGTGAAATTCGCCCGGCGGAAGTTGATTTTTTTAATCATAAAGCCGATGTATATTTGTATCTGAAAACAAAAAAAGCAAATTTATTTAACGGTGTCATCGGGTTTTTACCCGATAAAGAGAACGACAATAAATTGTCTTTTACCGGAAATTTGGATTTGAATTTGCTGAATAATTTCGGAAAAGGCGAAAGCGTTTTTTTGCGTTGGTCGCGAACGGCAAAATTATCGCAAAAATTGGATGTCGGTTTTGCTTTGCCTTATGTTTTTAAAAGTCCGTTTTCTTTACGGTCGCAATTTAATCTTGATAAACGGGATACGAGTTTTATGAAAATATCGGGCAAATTCGGTATTGATTACAGTTTGAAAAATAATAATCGAATTACGGCATTTGTTCGGAAAAAACAATCTTTACTTTTGTCGGCTCAAAC
>CAZCPV010000008.1:21397-27615 GCA_964500765.1 uncultured Draconibacterium sp. | reverse complement strand
TTTTTTCAATGAAAAGGGGCTTTTTTTTTAACGATTTAATTAATTTGATTTTATAAAAATAAAATTATCTTTGCAAATTGTTTCAAAATAACAGTAAAATTATTATGAGTAAGAAGTTTCAGGAATATAAAGGATTGGATTTATCACAGATAAATAAAGATATTCTGAAAAAATGGAAAGAAGAAAACACCTTTGAAAAAAGCATCTCTTCTCGGGAAGGAAATCCTGAATTTGTATTTTACGAAGGTCCGCCGTCTGCAAACGGTATGCCCGGCATTCATCATGTCATTTCCCGAACGCTTAAAGATACTTTTTGCCGATACAAAACACTGCAAGGTTTTCAGGTAAAAAGAAAAGCCGGTTGGGACACACACGGCTTACCGGTAGAGCTTGCCGTAGAAAAAAAACTCGGTATCACAAAAGATGATATCGGAACAAAAATTTCGATTGAAAAATACAATAAAACGTGTCGTGAAGAAGTAATGAAATATACGACACAGTGGGAAGATATTACTGAAAAAATGGGCTATTGGGTGGATATGAACGACCCCTACATAACCTACGACAATAAATACATCGAAACACTTTGGTGGCTTCTTAAACAGCTGTATAACAAAGAATTACTTTATAAGGGCTATACCATTCAACCCTATTCGCCGGCTGCGGGAACGGGTTTAAGTTCACACGAATTAAATCTGCCCGGTTGCTACCGAAACGTAAAAGACAATACCGGAATTGCTCAATTTAAAGCCGTAAGAAACGAAAAATCGGAATTTCTTTTTACGGATATTGATACGGATTTATATTTCCTCGCTTGGACAACAACCCCGTGGACATTACTTTCAAACACAGCATTAGCCGTAGGAAAAAAAATAAAATACCTGAAAATTAAAACGTTTAATCCTTATACCGGAATTCCCGTAACGGTAATTATGGCAAAAGACCGTTACCGAACTTTATTTCCGGAGAAAAATGAGAATTTAAACTTTGAAGATTATAACAAAGGCGATAAGAATATCCCGTATAAAGTACTCGCCGAATACAACGGAAAAGACCTTGCCGGAATTTCTTACGAACAACTCTTGCCCTATAAACAACCTGAAGACGGCGATGCGTTTAAAGTAATAACCGGCGATTTTGTTACCACCGAAGACGGAACGGGAATTGTGCACATTGCTCCGAGTTTCGGTGCCGACGATTATTTCGTTGCAAAACAAAACGGTATCGGCTCCCTTACGCTTGTAAACAAAAAAGGCGAATTTATCGACGGTGTCGGTGAATTTAGCGGGCGACCCGTAAAAAATGCCTACGACCCGTCTGTTCCGAAAGATGCTCCGAGCGTTGATGTTGATATTTTGGTAAAACTGAAACAAGAAAACAAACTTTTTAAAAGCGAAAAATACGAACACTCCTATCCGCATTGCTGGCGAACCGACAAACCGATTTTATACTACCCGCTGGATTCGTGGTTTATAAAATCTACGGCAATGAAAGACCGTATGCTCGAACTGAACAAAACCATAAATTGGCAACCGCCGGCAACCGGAGAAGGTCGTTTCGGAAAGTGGCTCGAAAACCTTATTGATTGGAATCTTTCACGGTCAAGATATTGGGGCACACCGCTGCCGATTTGGCGAAGCGAAGATGCCTCGGAAGAAATTTGTATCGGTTCGTTGGAAGAATTAAAAAAGGAAGCCGAAAAAGCCGTTGAAGCTGGATTTATGGAAGAAAATCCGCTGAAAGATTTTATTCCGGGCGATTTCTCAAAAGAAAATTATGAAAAATTTGATATGCACCGCCCGTATGTCGATAAAATTATTTTAGTTTCACCGTCAGGAAAAAAAATGTATCGAGAACCCGATTTAATTGATGTTTGGTTCGATTCCGGTTCAATGCCTTATGCACAATTGCACTATCCTTTTGAAAATAAAAAAAATTTGAAACACGCCTTCCCGGCTGATTATATTGCCGAAGGTGTTGACCAAACACGCGGATGGTTTTTTACCCTGCACGCAATATCAACAATGCTTTTTGATTCCGTTGCATACAAAAATATTATCGCAACCGGCTTATTGTTAGATAAAAAAGGCGTAAAAATGTCGAAACGTCTCGGAAACGTTGTTGACCCCTTTACAACAATCGAAAAATACGGAAGCGACCCGGTACGCTGGTATATGCTTACAAATTCACGTCCTTGGGACAATTTGAAATTCGATATTGCCGGCGTTGACGAAGTAAAACGTAAATTTTTCGGAACACTTTACAATACATACTCATTTTTTGCTCTTTATGCAAATCTCGACAATTTTAAATTTGAAGAAGCCGAAATCCCTTTAAAAGACAGACCCGAAATTGACCGGTGGATTATTTCTTTACTTAACACGTTAATAAAAAATGTTGAAAGTTCGATGAATAAATACGAACCGACAACAGCCGGACGATTAATTCAAAATTTTGTTATCGACAATTTAAGTAACTGGTATGTACGCTTAAACCGAAAACGTTTTTGGGGACAAGAATACAATTCGGACAAAATTTCGGCATATCAAACTTTATACACATGCTTGGAAACCGTTGCAAAGCTGATGTCTCCGATTGCTCCGTTTTATTCGGAACAATTATTCGGCGATTTAAATGCCGTTTCAGGAAAAGAAAAAACATCTGTCCATCTGTCAAAATTTCCGGAATATAATGCCGGTTCGGTTGACAAAAAATTGGAAGAACGAATGGATTTGGCTCAACAAATTTCTTCTTTAACATTGAGTTTAAGACGAAAAAGTAAACTGAAAGTACGCCAACCGCTTCAAAAAATAATGATTCCGGTATTAGATGACGGCTTTAAAGAACAAATTGATGCCGTAAAAGATATAATATTAACCGAAATTAACGTTAAGGAAATTGAATATCTGAAAGACAGCAGCGGAATTATTGTAAAAAAACTAAAACCCGATTTCCGTGTTATGGGGAAAAAATACGGAAAATTTGTAAAACCGATTTCAAATCTTTTGGCAAATTTTTCGCAGGAACAAATTAACGATTTTGAACAAAAAGGAACGGTTAAACTTTCTGTTGATAACCAAGAAGTTGAATTAGGTTTAGAAGAGGTTCAGGTTCTTACGGAAGACATTCCCGGCTTATTGGCGGCAAACAAAGGAACGCTGACAGTTGCTTTGGATACCGAAATTACGCCGGAATTAAAATCGGAAGGGATTGCCCGCGAAATCGTAAATAAAATTCAAAACATAAGAAAAAATTCCGGCTTTGAAGTAACCGATAAAATTGAAATAAATATCGAAAGCAACAAACCGGTTGATGAGGCAATAAACAGCTATCAGGATTATATTAAATCGCAAGTTCTTGCCGACCGGATAAACATAAAAGAAAACTTAAATCACGAAGAAAACAAATCGGAAGAAATTGAGATTGATGAAAATATTTCTGTCAAAGTATTAATTAAAAAAATATAACAAAAAGATATATCATGGAAGACAAAAGCAAACAAGAAAAAAATCGTTATTCCGACGAGGAATTGGCGGAATTTAAACAAATTATCGAAGAAAAACTCGAACGAGCCAGAAAAGATTATCAATTATTAAGCAGTACGCTTTCGCACGAAGGTTCAAATGATATACAAGATACTTCTCCGACTTTCAAAGTTTTGGAAGAAGGTGCAAATACCTTATCAAGAGAACATACCGGCAGATTGGCTCAAAGACAATTGAAATTTATTTCTCATTTGGAAGCGGCATTGGTTCGTATTGAAAATAAAACATACGGAATTTGCCGAGAAACCGGAAAATTGATTTCAAAAGAACGATTGAAAGCCGTTCCGCACGCAACATTAAGTATTGAAGCCAAAAAAAATCAAAACTAATTTAAGCGTCTATGTCTTTATTTAAAAAATCATTATTGTTGGTTTTTTTGCTTCTTGTTATTGATCAAACGGTTAAAATATGGATAAAAACCCACTTTACGATAGGCGGGGGATTTGATATTTTCGGCGATTGGGCAAAAATTCACTTTATTGAAAATCCCGGAATGGCATTCGGTTTAAAATGGGGCGGAAATATCGGTAAACTGTTGTTAAGCAGTTTTCGGTTAATTGCTATCGCTGTTTTAACTTGGTATTTGTATTCTGTTTCAAAAAAGAAATTTCCGAAAATTGCCGTTTTCAGTGTTGCTTTAATTTTAGCCGGTGCTGCCGGTAATATTCTGGACAGTGCTTTTTACGGTTTAATTTTTTCCGAATCGTCGTATCACACAGTAGCACAACTGTTTCCGCAAGGAGGCGGCTATGCCGGTTTTTTGCACGGTTCGGTTGTCGATATGTTTTATTTCCCTATGTTTGAAGGTGTACTGCCGAATTGGCTGCCGATATACGGCGGAGAAAATTTTGTATTTTTCAGCCCGGTTTTTAATGTAGCGGATTCTTGTATTACAATAGGTGTCTTTTTGGTTATTATTTTCAGAAAACAATTTGTTAAAAAATAGTTCTGACAGACAGAAAATTTTAAAGGGCGGATTATTTTCCGCCTTTTTTGTTACCTACTTATTAATTTTTTATATTTTTATACTTTTTAACAAGTTTATTAATTTTGAGATATGAAAAAATTAACGCTTCACAATATTCTTTTTATCGGATTCGGAGTGATTCTTATTTTTGTTATATTTTCAGCTGTTCGGGAACTGTTTTTTCTTAACGGCATTATTAAAACAGATAATGAACTTCAAACAATTCTGCAAGAAGAAAAAATGATTAATAAAATTATTTCTTTGTACGACTCTGAGATGAATTTAGTTAAGAATGTAACGGTTTCGGAAGATAAGAAAGAATTTTCAAATTTTTTAAAAGAACATACGGAAAATGCCGGAACAATTATTAAATATAAAGAAGAATTAATGTCGTTGTTTTCTGCAAATAAGGACATGTTTGATAATACAAAAGGAATTAAGCTGACAGAAAATTTTATAACTGTGTATAAAAAAGAAGCAGATCCGTTAATAAAATCTTTAATTAAAGAGAAAGAAAAACTGACAGACATTGAATTAAATTCATTTGAAATAAAAAAACAAGAATATATTAATGCTTTATTCGGAAATCTTAAAGAGATTGAAAATCAAATTAATGAATCTTCAAAAATAATAAAAGACAATTTATATTCTGTACAAAAAATTATTGAAAAAAATTACATTGACAGAAAAGAACAAAAAAACACATTATTCAGAGCAACAGAAATTAATGTATTAATTTTTTTAATTGTTATTATTATTCTGCTTGCTTTAATATTTGCTTACGCCGTAAAATATATTTTTAAACCGACGGCAGAAATTCAAGAATTTATTAATCAATTTACGACAGGTGATTTGCCGGATGAGTTGCATTTAAATTCCGGAAAAGACCTCGTTTTAATGACCGTCGGTTTAAATAAAATTATTGCGAATCTTAAAAATGCCGTTAAGTTCTCAAAAGATTTAAGTGCCGGTAATTTTTCTTCAACCTACAGTCCTGCCGGTGAAAAAGATTCATTAGGAAATACATTGTTGAGTTTAAAAGAAAATCTTATCAAATCTCAAGAAGAAGAATCACGAAGAAAACAGGAAGAAATTCAACGTCAAAAAACAAATGAAGGATTAACCATGTTTGCCGAAATTTTACGACAACACTCTGAAAATATTCAACATTTAGCAGATACGGTAATTTCTTCTTTGGTTAATTTTATGAATGCAAATCAGGGAGCATTGTTCTTTTTAAATGACGAAAATCCCGAAAATGTTTTTTATGAATTAATCGGGGCTTATGCCTATAATCGGAAAAAATATATTTCAAAAGAGATAAAACCGGGGGAAGGTTTGGTCGGAGCGGTTGCCCTTGAAAAATATACCGTTTATATGACGGAAGTTCCGGAGGATTACATTGATATTGAATCCGGAACGGGAACAGCAAATCCGCGTTCGGTGCTTATTGTTCCTTTGAAAATTGAAGACCAAGTTCTCGGGATAATTGAGCTGGCTTCATTTAATAAATTTAAGAAAGAAGAGATTGCAACGGTTGAGAAAATTGCAGAAAGTATAGCATCTTCACTCTCGAATGCTAAAATAAATATGCAAACTTCAAAATTGAACGAACAATTCAGTGAACGGGTAAAACTGCTGCAACAAACAGAAATTGAACTGAATGAAAGTTTAAAAAAGGTGAAAGAATTAACGCAAAAAATTGC
>CAZCPV010000008.1:5131-21297 GCA_964500765.1 uncultured Draconibacterium sp. | reverse complement strand
CTCCGGCAATTAAATACATCGGTAAATCTTTTCGAACTTTCTCGGCTGTTTCCGGTTTGTTCACATATTCCAAGCCCTTCATCATATCGTTATAAAAACCTACAGAAAATACCGCTCCGCAATACGGGTCATCAACATATTTATCTACTTGTTTTTCGTCTCTGCTCAACCAATCGAATTTTGTTCTGTTCGGTTTAAATGCCTTGTTAAAATCGCCGAAAGATAAACTGTCCATAAGCGGGCTCGGGCTGTTTTTCTTTTTAAAAAGCATTATGACGGTTGTCAAAAGAATTCCGATTTTTCCGAGTAATCCGGCACTTCCGGTTGTTCCGGAAAGAATAACACCTCGTACGCAGTCATCATAATCGGCAATATATGTGCGTGTTACAAATGTTCCCATACTGTGCCCCAATATAAATACAGGGATACCGGGAAAATCGGCATCGGCGGTTTCAATCAGTGTTTTTAAATCTCCGACAACTTTATTCCAACCGTCTTTTTCGGCAAAAAATCCCTGTTTTTCAATGCTGCCGGCTGTTTTTCCGTGTCCTCGCTGGTCGTAGGCATATACATTAAAACCGTTTTTATTCAAAAAATTTGCAAAATCATCATAACGTTGAGCATGCTCTGCCATTCCGTGTACAATTATTACGTTTGCTTTCGGATTTTCGACAGTATGTTTATAATAAACAATATTAATTCCGTCGTTTGTCGTAAATGTATGTTCTGATTTTGCCATGATTATTATTTTAATTTTAATACTGAATTTTATATATCAAAAGACTTAACAATCCTATAAGTAAAAAAATAATTGTTACAAACAGGATATTTTTTCTTTGTTCTTTTCTGATTTTTTTTCTGATTTGAGCAATTTGTTCCGGTGTTGCTTTTATTTCTTTAAGTTTATCTAATTTTGATTTTTGGTTATGAGAATGAACTTTCTGATTTTTAAAGTGTTGTTTTTCTTTTTTTCGAGAATTATTTTTCAATGTTGTTCTCATTGAAGAAACCGAGCCCAAAAGCATAATGTGTTGTATTACAGTTAATAAAAATTTATAAATCCCTTACATCCAAAATAACAGTCTTATATTTATATGAATTTTTTATAATTCCGACTAATTGTTTTGCCGTTTCTTCCGGAGAAGAAAGCAATCCTTCATTTTTCAAATTTACAAATTTTTTTACATCAGAGAAATCTTTTTCGGAAGTTTTTCTTATTTGTTTCTGCATTGCCGTTTCGATAACACCCGGAGCAACCGAAAAAATTTTAATTCGATTTTCTTCCGGAAAAAAACGTTGCTCAACGGAAATATTTTTACTGAACATATCCAAAGCGGCTTTCGATGCACAATAAACACTCCATGCATCTATGGTATGCCTGCCTGCTCCGGAGCTGATATTCAGAATAATACGCTTATTCTTATAATTTTGATATGCCTTTATAAAATTATTCATAAAAACACTCGGCGATACCGTATTAACTTGGTAGTCATTAATAATATTCTCGTTTTTTTGTTGCCCGATACGTTTTATTTCGGATATCACACCGGCATTATTAATCAAAATAATTTCTTCGGCATCCGGGAAATCCGGAAAATTAAAAGCGTTTAGCTCATCGGGATTTGCCAGATTAACCGTAAAATGTGAGTAATTTTTGTGTATTATTGTACAATTTCTTGAAATACCGTAAATTTTTATATTTTCTTCTTCAAGTAAAATTTCGGCAAGGGCTTTGCCTATTCCTCTGCTTGTTCCTGTTATAAAATAATGTTTCACAATTTACTGTTTTTTAATTTTCTTAAATTTATCTCTTATCCACTTCGGACCGATAATTACACCGGCAAGCAAATACGGGTAATAGGTAAGCAATCGCCAAACAAATGCCGTAATAATTGCAATACCGGCAACTTGCGGCATAAAATCTTTCAAATATTCCGAAAAAACATATTCCGAAAAACCGCTGCCGCCGGGTGTCGGGCTTACCAGCATCATTACCCACATAACCAATTGCTTTGCAAACAGCAAAAAATGATGGCTTTTCATGGCAAAAAATGCAACAAAAATTGCATTTACAACCCAGTATCTTGATGTCCACGAAACAAAAGTTGCCAACCCGGTTTTAAACCAAAATCCGAAAGGTTTGCGCTTCAGTTCTTTTGAATTGCTGATAATATCCAATCCGGCTCTGCGAGCATCATTACGCCAACGTCTCAAAGGTTTGACACTGAAAATTGCCAAAATAGTCTTTTTTATAATAACCGGATTTATAAACAACCCGTAGCTGATAAATAAAATATAAGCAAACTTTATAATGTACCCGATTACGGCAAAATAAAAAAACTGATTTGCAAATGTAAGTCCGGATGTTTCTCCTATCGTGAACATTGTTTCCGGACCGACGGCAAAAATCATCAACGGAAACATAATTAAAAAATACATTTCATCTAAAAATGAAGTTGCCATTACGATTGCCGTGCTTTTTCCGACGGAAATACCTTCTTTATGAACAAAAACAACGGCAACACTTGTTCCGCCGATTGCCGAAGGCGATATTGCCGAAGCAAATTCCCATAACATAATAACCCGAAATGCTTGAAACCAAGAAACTTTGTTTTCGCTTAACACCCTAAAACGCCACATATAGCCGACATCCCGCAGCATCATAAATAAAGCGGCAACAATCAGAAAAACAACCGTCAAGTATGTGAAATTTATTACGGCGAAAGATAAATTTTTCCCTCGAATTTGAAAATACAGCATCGTAAAAACCGCAAATACTCCGATAACTGCCGGAATAATTACCTTTTTCGGACTGATTTTTTTCTCGAGATTTTGTTTCTCTTTCAAATCAATTTTTGTCATTACGATTATTCATGCCGAGCTTAAGATTCTGAAATTATCCAATTCACTAAACCGTGTTTTTCTATAATTTGCATCAATTTTTCGGGCAAAGAGGCAATAGTAAACTGTTTTTCTCCGATTTTTATTTTGAAATTATCAAAATCAATATCAACATTATCACCCGGCTTATATGTATTAACAGCTTCCGGATGCACAATCAACAACAATCCCTGATTTACGGAAGAACGATAAAAAATTCTGTTTACAGACTTTACTATAACGGCTTTTACCCCCAAATACGAAAGCCCCACCGCAGGATGTTCGCGAGAACTTCCGCAACCGAAATTATCACCGGCAATAATAATATCACCTTTTTTTACATTTTTATGAAAATTCGGGTCGAACCCGGCAAAAAGATGCGGAATTATTGTTTCCGGCTCGGAACTTAACACTTTGTAGGTCAAATTTCCGGCAAACATTTGGTCGGTATTCAAATCATTAACATCGGCATAGTTCCAAATACCGCTCTCTGTTCGTCTGTTTTCGTTTTCCGAAATGGTTAATGTTGAGCTTTGCTCCTTTTTGTATGGAAATTTATCGTTTTTATCAAAATCATAAGCTGCCGTAATTTCTCCTTTTATTGCCGAAGCAGCAACATTTGCCGGCGATGCCAAATAGATACTTGCATTTTTGTTTCCCATTCTGCCGAGAAAATTTCGATTTGCCGTAGAAATTACATTGTAACCGTCGGCAGGTATCCCCTGTCCCGTTCCGAGGCACGGACCGCATGATGCCGACAAAACATTAGCTCCTGCTTCAAGAAAAATTTCAATCAAACCCTCTTTCATGGCTTGTAAATATATTTTTTGCGAAGCCGGTGTTATCAACAATTGAAATTCGTCGGCTATTTTTTTCCCTTTCAAAATTTCGGCGGCTTGTCGCAAATCTTCAATTCGTCCGTTGGTACAAGTTCCTATAAATCCTTGTTGTAAAGGTGTTCCGGCAACTTCGGCAAGAGCTTTCACATTGTCAACATGATGCGGTGCTGCAACAACGGGAAACAATTCATCAAGATTTATTTCAATTTCTTTCGTATAGCTTGCATCTTCATCAGCCCAAATACCGTCAATTTTTTCTTTCCCGTAAAATTTCGCCAAAACCTCATCAGGCGGAAATACGGCATTTTTTGCTCCCATTTCAGAAGCCAAATTTGCCAAAGTCATACGTTCGGAAATTCCGAGTGTTTTCACACCTTCTCCGTGATATTCTATCGACATATAATTTGCTCCGGCAGAACCGATCATACCGATAATCCATAATGAAATATCTTTGGCATAAACCCCTTTTCGCAATTTTCCCTTTAAGGTAATTTTTAAACTTTCCGGAACCCGAAACCATGTTTCGCCTCTTTTCCAAAGCCCCGCGGCTTCGGTTCTGTCAATTCCTGCGGCAAGTGCATTAAAAGCACCGGCAGTACAGGTATGACTGTCGCTTCCCACAATAATCATTTTAGGTTCGGCGTGATACGACATTATTTGATGACAAATTCCTTTTCCGGCATCGTAAAACTTTTTAATTCCCTGTTCTTTCACAATATCCCTGATTGTTTGATATTGCGTAGCCAAAGCAGCTGTTGTAGGCGGTGCATTATGGTCTAAAACAATTAATAATTGATTCGGGTCGGCAACTTTTGTTCCCCCCATTTTTTCAAATGTTTTTTTAATACTTGACGTGTTGTCATGTGTTAAAATAATATCCGGTTTTTTAAAAACTACGGCACCCGTTTCGGCTCCCAATATTTTTTCAGCAAAGGTTTTTCCCATAATTAATTTAATTTTATCGGTTACAAATGTAAAATTTGATTGCAAATATCAAAAAAATATTAAATGTATGAATCATCTTTTGTATATTTGTAAGATAATTTTAGTTTATGGTTATTAAAACTTTTATAAAAAGAAAACTTATTGTCTTATTTTTTGGTTTTTTTTGTGCAACAGGAATCGCTCAAACTCCGGAACCGCTTCCTGAACCAATAAACAAAGAAGGCACAAGAACCATTGCACCTTATGTCAGCTATGACGGTAACAGCATTGTTTTTATCAGTCAAACAAAAAATCATCGCCGAATGGTTGAAAGCAAAAAAAATCCTGACGGTTCATGGACATTACCCGTTCCTGTCAATTCGGTAAATGTTTATGATTCTCTCGGATGGTATATTGATGCTCCAACTTATAATTCGGATGCAAGTGTTATTTATTTCAGTATGATAGAAGATAAAAGAGATGCTGATTTTGATATTTATTATACAAAAAAAATAAACGGAGTATGGTCGGCTCCCAAAAAAATGAAAGAACCGATTAACGGACCTGCCGACGAAACAGACCCGTTTATCAGCTTTGACGGCAAATATTTTTATTTTGCCCGACGTTTTCAAGATAAAGAATTTGAAGATTATGATTGTTATAAAATTTATGTATCGAAAAAAAACGATACCGCCTGGGAAAAAGCAAAAGCTCTTCCCGAACCGATAAACTCCGTTTGCGACCGTGCACCGAGAATGGCTGCCGACGGTAAAACACTTTATTTTATGTCGGTAAGAGGAAATAAAAAAAACGGAATTGATTTATATTATGCAAAAAAAATAACTAAAAATGCTTGGTTAACCCCCATTCAAATTGACACCGTTAACAATACAAAAGACGAAGGATACCCAAGCATTCCGCTGTCCGGAAAATATTTATATTATCAAACAAACAGTAAAAAGAAAAATGCCAAAGACGAAAAAATTGTAAAATACACCCTGCCCGTCGGCTTTCAACCGGAAAAAACAACGCATTTTTTCGGCTACGTTACTGATTTAAAATCCGGAAAACCGATGAAAGCAAACATTGATATTATTGACCCGAATACTTCCGAAGTTTTGTCAAAATTAAGCACTGACGAAAAAACCGGAAAATACAGTTTATTTTTACAGAAAGGAAAAAAATATCGAATTGATGTTTACAACAAAAAATCATCTCACTTCTTTTTTTATTTTGATGCAAGAAAAATTAAGAAATTTCAGGAAATTCAAAAAGACATTAAATTGTACAAAAATGTTACGCTGATTTTAAATGTTTATGATACCGAAATTTTTGAACCTATCCCTGCGGAAATCCTTGTTATTGATAAAATAACGGGAAGCGAATTGGATGTTCCGATTACAGGCAAAGGAAAGGGGCGTTTCAATATTACTTTACCGATAGGAAAACAATATACTATTGAAGCAAAGCATAAACATTTTTTACAAAATTCTTTCGATTTAGATTTGAGAGGCGTTATTCAATTTAGTGAATTTGAAAGAGATATAGAACTTCAGGTAAAAAAAGTTGATTACGCTATCAATCTTTCAAATCAGGAAACCGGAGAAGGTGTTGAGGCAACGGTTGAAATTACAAACCTTTCAACCAACGAAAAAATTATCAAAAAAATAAAAACCGGGAAAGACGGTAAATTAAAACTTAAATTACGCGACGGCACACAATATGAAATCAGTGTTAAACCGAAAGGATATGCTTTCTATAATACAACCGTAAATTTAGTTGATGAAGATGCAGACTATTCATTAAATGCGGAACTTCAACCCTTAAAGAAAAATACGAAATTTGAACTGCATGATATTAATTTTGAAACAAATTCCGCCGACTTAAACGAAAGTTCTTATAAAGAATTAGATAAATTAGTGGAATTAATGAAAATAAACCCTCAGATGAGAATTGAAATTTCCGCTCACACGGACGATGTCGGTTCAAAAACGTATAATTTAAAATTATCCAAACGCCGAGCCGCATCCGTAAAAGAATATTTATATGACAAAGAAATTCCCGATAATCAAATAGTTTCAAAAGGATACGGAGAAAGCAAACCAAAATATTTTCCCGTAAATACGGAAGAAAACAGAGCAAAAAACAGACGTGTAGAATTAAAAATTATTGAGATTAAATCGTAACATTATGTTCAAATACAAACTCATAATCAGTCTCAGCTTACTGTTAACATTTAATTTATCTTTTGCCGGTTCTCGTATTAAATACGATGATGTATATAAAACGGTACTAAGCGGCGACAAAGACAAAGCATATACCTTGTTATTGGCTTATCAAAGACAAAACCCCGACTTTGCCAACACCTATTTTCAACTCGGAATAATTGCAAAAGAATGGGCAAAAAGTTTTAATCCGTATAAAGAATTCGAAATTACCAAATTATTTATATACAACACAAAACTGTATTTTAATTTGGCAAAACGATACATAAAAGATGAAAAAAATCGAAACCGTTCATACTACAAAAATGCACCGATTATCCCGAAAGGCAAAAAACTGCAAATAAGCGATATAAATGATTATATCGATTCTCAAGTCGAAGATATTACGGATTATGAAAACAATGTTGTTAAAATTATAAATTTTTATAATAAAAGCAGCGATTTTTATAACGAATGTGTCGGTAACTTTATGAATATCAATACAAATAACAAAAAAATAAAAACTATCTATCTGAACGACGAACCGGAACTTCTTTCAAAAATGCAAAAATTAGAAAACGATTTTGACTCCACTCTAATATATTTTAAACTATATAAAGATGCCTTAAAAAAATACCCGCTTCATTTATACAATCAATCATACAAATTGAAAGATATTGTTACCTATCGATTAGACGGTTTAACTTATTCCGACTTTCTGCAAAACGATATTACCCTTTGGAATTATAAAAAATGGGTCAACGATGTAAGAGAAATGAAAAAAACCGCGATAAAAGATATTCGAACGGATATTTTTAATCAAAATAAAGAAATAAACGATAAAATAAACGGGCTTTTAAACGGAGAATATTCCGATAATTATCGAAAATTTAAAATAGACCGAAAATTTATCTATAAAATAGAAAAATTTGATAACAACTCGCTGTTGGTAAAACTTTTTAAACTGAATGAAACAAAAATAAATTTTTTAATCGAATTCAAAAAGGAAATTAATAATCCGTTGACAATAAGTCAATTCCCGATTCGTAAACGGGCGGAATACTGTTATAATTTAATGAAAGAAAAAGAAATTGCCGACAGTATTAACCAAATATTTCTTTCTGCCGTAAAACCCGAGGAAATAAAAAAATATCTAAACTTCTACGTTTCGGAATACGGGGGATTAAAGGGCTTAAAAGAATATTCTTTTCGACAAGATTTGTTTTCTGAAGCAAAACTGAACGATGCTTTACTTAACCTGAAAAAACAAATGTTTTGCTCGATATATAAAATTGATACAGACTCTTTAATCTACAAAAAAAGATTAATCTCAAAAACCGTTACTAATCCGGAAGAACTCAAAGAAGGTATAGACGTTTATCGGATAACAAATTTCGATGAAACAAAAGATAAGCACCTGTGGATAAGCGGATACTACGTATCAAGCGAAAACAAAATAACCGGTTTTACCGGATACTCAAAAGACAAAAAACATATTGATTTTATTAAAAATTCCGAAATAAACGATTCTGTAAAAACGTATAACTTAGTTTCGGCTGCCTATAACGACGGATGCTGGGTTATATCATCCGCTTTCGGAGATGACATAATCAATCGATTGATAAAATACGACAATCAGGGAAAAGTTACATTTTCCGAAGAACTGCCGTATCACTCCGTTCCGAGAATAATGAAATATGACGATATTAACAACACGCTTATAATTGTCTTTAACGGAAAAACACTTAATACAATTCCGGATGAATCGGAACAAATTATTTACCATTACAATCCCGACGATCAACTTAAAACTTTTGAGGTAAAAATGCAGGCAAAAGCACGTATTTTTGACATGATAAAAATCAACAAAAAACTTTTCCTTTTCAGTAATTTTATAAATTATAAAGATTTAAGCGGAAATATCAAGTATTCAAAAGCCGGAACCGACAGTAAAAGTACAAATATTTTAGTAAGCATTATTTCAAACGGAATGATAAAAAAACAAATTCCGTTTTTAAACACAAAACCGTTCTACGGTATAAAAGCCCTAAAAATTAACAGTAACACAATAAATATTTTAGGATATAAATCCAAATTAATCACAACCGATTTTAACTCATTAGCAACAAAAGAATTATATTATGAATTAATTGATGCCCAAGCCAAAGAAATATATTCCGGTTGGCACGATTAATGTTTTATTGATATTTACTTTATTTATTTTAATTTTGACTCCAAATTCTTTCGATAATGGACATTAAAAAATATCTTTTTTCACTGCTTTTTATTCTTTTTATTTCAATTTCATTCTCTCAAATTGAAAGTAAAGGAATTCCGTATATAAAAAATTATACTCGACTTGATTACGACGGCAACAACGCAACTTACTCTATTATTCAGGACAAACGCGGACTGATGTATTTTGCAAATCAAACCTACATCCTCGAATTTGACGGAAAAAATTGGAGAAAAATTTTTATCCCCGGAGATCCGAATATTTATTCTCTGGCAAAAAACGATGAAGGAAAAATTTTTGTCGGTGCATCCGTAGGCGAATTCGGTTATTTAGCTGTTGACAGTACCGGAAGCATGAAATACCGGTCATTAAAAAATAAAATACCGAAAGATAAACAACAATTCACCTTGGTAAGAGAAGTTATAAAGGGTCCCGATAATGAAATGATTTTTATTACCCCCTTAACATTATACATCTACCAAAACGATACAATAAAAACCATTGATGTCAAAAAGCCCGAAAACCGTTTTGTAAACCCGTTTAAAGTGAACGGAAGAATTTTTATTCAGGAAAAAGGAAACGGAATATTAGAATATAAAGCCGGAAAACTCTCTTTAATGAAAGGAACAAATTTCTTTTCAAATAAATGGGTTGTCGGAATGTTCAATGTTCCCGAATCAAAAAACATCAATATCGCAACCTGGCAAGACAGTGTTTATTCATATAACAACGGAGACATTCACGGTATCGAGAAAAATAATCTGCTGAAAAGTTTATATAAAACAACGAGCTACAATTCAGATTATTACGTCGGCGGATTATACGGCAACGGATTAATTGTCTGCGACAGAAGTCTTTCCGTTTTAAAACATTTTACAACAAACAACGGCTTGCAAAACAATACGGTTTTTGCTGTTTTTGTTGACGAGGATAAAAATATTTGGATAGGAACCAATGACGGAATATCCGTTATTTACGCAAATTTACCCTATACGGTATTTTCAACGTTTTCAAACTTAACGGAAGCGGTTTATACTTCAATGAAATATAAAAATAAACTGTATATCGGAAGTTCAATCGGCGTTTTCTATAAAAACTTTTCCGCAAAAAACAGTATTGACGGAGGGCAATTCAAACAAGTTGAAATTCCGCAGGGATCAACACAAATATGGAAAATCGACACGGCAAATAATGCCTTACTCGCAGCTTCTTCAATGGGCTTATTTCATATTACCGAAAACAAAGCCGAAATTATCGGACCCGATGTAAGTGTCAAAAGTTTTATAAAAGTAAAAAATATTATTCTTGCTACCGGCGGTAACGGTTTATCCGTATTTAAATTTAAAAACGGAAAATGGGAGTACAGCCATGTTGTCAGAAATTTTAAGGGAAATTTTCGCCATATTGAAGAGGATAACGACGGGTCATTTTGGATTTCGGACAGAAGCAAAGGTGTTTTCCGGCTGACATTAACAAATAAACTTGATTCGGTTATTTCCGAACAGGCATTCACCGAAAAAGACGGTTTACCCTCAACAATCGGTAATTATGTTTATAAAATTAATAATCGGCTCGTTTTTACAACCGATAAAGGGATTTATACTTTTAACCGAAAAACAAAAAAATTCACTAAAGATTCCGAATTCAATAAAATCTTTAAACAACCGGTTAAAATTACAAGCTTATATCAAGCAAGAAACGGAAATATCTGGTTTAAAGAAGAAATAAAAGACCCGAAAATAAGAACTAAAAAATACTGGGAATTAGGCGAAATTGTGTATGAAAATAATGAAGCAAAAATCATCAAAAAACCCTTCTATAAAGTAAAAAACAGAATTAACAGCATAAACCAAATATCAGATAATGAGCTCATTATAGGAACAGAGAGCGGTTTTGTTCATTATGATTTATCTTCAAAAAAACAATTTGAAAAACCCTATCCCGCACTAATCAGAAAAGTAGAATTTATAAAAAATGATTCGCTCCTTTTCGGCGGAGCTTTTAAAAACGATTCGGATTTAACGGCACTGCAACAGAATCCCGATGATATTCCGAAAATACCTTACAAATTTAATGATTTAAGATTTTCCTTTTCTTCGGTTTTTTATGAAGAACCCGAAAAGACACAATATAAATTTATCCTGCAGGGAAACGATACAAAATGGTCTGATTGGAAATTCAAAACCGACAAAGAATACTCTAATCTCGGACCGGGAACCTATACTTTTATCGTAAAAGCAAAAAATTTATATAATGTTGAAAGCAAACCGGCAGAATATACTTTCGAAATATTACCGCCGTGGTATCGAACTTTCGGTGCCTATCTCGGTTATTTTATATTATTTATTCTCTTTATATACGGAGTTATTCAGTTAAGTGTTTACCGGCTGAAAAAACAAAGAGAAAACTTAAAACGTATTGTTGAAGAACGTACCCGAGAAATTCAGCTCCAAAAAGAAGAAATTGAAGCCAAAAATGAAATTTTATCAGAACAAAATGATGAAATCAGTCAAAAAAATGCTTCAATTACGGCAAGTATCAACTATGCCAAACGAATTCAGGAAGCCATGTTGCCTTTAAAAGAAATAATAAGTAAAGGGCTGCCCGAAAATTTTATTTTATTTAAACCGAGAGACATAGTAAGCGGAGACTTCTATTGGTATGCCGAACAAAACGGAAAAATAATATACACTGCCGTCGATTGTACCGGACACGGCGTACCCGGTGCCTTAATGAGCATGATAGGCAGTGAAATCCTAACATCAATCGTTAAAACAAACGGTATTACAAAAGCCGATGTTATCCTCGAAAAAATGAACGAATATGTCATAAAAGCCCTTAAACAAGAAAAAGAAGGTTTATCGCAAGACGGTATGGATATGGCATTATGTGTAATTGATAAAGAAAATAAAACCGTAGAATTTGCCGGAGCAAAAAATCCGCTGATTTATATCACCGAAGGCGAATTGAAACAAATAAAAGCAAGCAGAAACGGTATCGGCGGATACCAATCGGAAGCCAAAGATTATACGGCAGAGCTTATTCATTATGAATCTCCCACTTGGTTTTACATGTTCTCCGACGGTTTTCAAGACCAATTCGGCGGACCGCGAAATCGGAAGTTTATGATTAAACGGTTAAAACAATTATTGCTGGATATTCATTACAAACCGATGGAAGAGCAACACGAAATTCTTGACAAAGTTATTGAAGACTGGATGAAAAATACGCCTCAAACAGATGATATTATTCTGATCGGATTTAAATTATAATGAAATTTATAAAATATAATATGCCGGCAACTTTCATCTTTTAATCCTTTCAAACACATGAAAAATTTAACCGTTTTTGTTTTCTTATTAATTTTCGGAATAGGTTTGTTTTCATGTAAAACAAAATCTATATCCGTAAGAGTTTTAAAACCCGCTGAAATATTTGTACCCCAATACATTAAAACATTAGCCGCAGTAAACAGAAGTTTACCGGCAAAAGGCAACGGAAATCAATTTAACAATGTTGTTGAAGGAATTCTGTCCGGAGAAGGTTTATTCGTTGACCGCGAAGCATCTCAACGTACCGTAAGCGGATTAGCCGACGGATTGCAAAATTCACCGCGATTCAGCATTACGGTTCCCGACGGTTTAAATTTAAGGGGTACAGGTACGGCAAAATTCCCGCCGCCCTTAGAATGGGAAAAAGTTGAACAAATCTGCAAAAATTACTCGGCAGACGGTCTTATTTTATTAGAAACATTTGATTCAAACACCGCCCACAGATACGGCTCTCAACAACGAACGACAAAACAAGACGACAAAGACGTAACATATACCGAATATACGGCAACAATCGATATTTCAATAAATGCGGGCTGGCGAATTTACGATCCCGCAAAACACAGAATAATCGACCAAAATGTATTTACAGACCGAAAATCGTGGAGCAAAAACGGCAGAACAAAAGCCGAAGCCCGAAACAAGCGTATGCCGTAAAAGATGCCGGTTATTTTGCCGGAAAACAATATGCTGCAAGAATATCTCCGACTTGGATTTGGGTTTCAAGACATTATTTTGTGAAAGGAAACGACGATTTTAAAGATGCGGAATATAAAGTTAAAGCAAAACGATGGGAAGATGCCGCCGAAATATGGAAAAAATACGTTAACGACCCCGATATGAAAATTGCCGGACGTGCCTGTTACAACATGGCACTGGCTTCCGAAATATTCGGAAAATTTGATATTGCTCTTGATTGGGCTCAAAAAGCATATGCAGACTATCATCTTAGAGATGCACAGCGATATATCGACATTTTACAAAACAGAATACGAGAAGCAGAGCGATTAAATAAACAAATGAGCGAATAAATTTACAAGATTATTAACAATAAATCCCTGAATTTTTCAGTTATATATAATTTAATAATACAAATCAAGGGTTGAAAAATTTACGGAGAAACAGATATAATACCGGTTGATAACAGCCAATCCGGTTCAAACAGAACGTTGATGACACAGCTTTTTGCTGATTTACGCAAATTTTATCCTTGATTATCTGCAGAATTTGCGTCATCAGTGTTCTGTTTTCTATAATTAAAAAAATAAATTTTAAATCAAAATCAAACACATGAACAACAAACACATTATACTCACGGGAACATTTATTCTTTTTTCAATTTTTTCTTTTGCAAAAAATGCAACATTAAAAGGAAAAGTAACAAACAATACAAAATACACGGAAATAAAACTTCAAGACTTATCTTACAAAACCATTGAAACTCAAAAACTTGACGAAAAAGGAAACTTTAAATTCAACACAAGTTTTGATAAATTCGATTTCTATCTGCTGATTCTTGACAAACAAAATTATACCGTGTTTTTTCCGGAACCGGGAGAAAAAACGGAAATTACCATAGATGTTAAAAACATCAAAAATCCGAAAATTGTCAATTCCCGCCAATCCCGACTTTATTACGATTACAGCAATCAAATAAGCTCAACAAAAAATCAAAGTAAGCGAGTTGAAATCGTAAAAAAAATGATTGACGAAAATCCGTCTTCCCCGGTCTGCATCTTTTTTATTGATATATTGGGTTCCGACAACTATTATTCTTATTATCAAAAACTCAGCAACGGGTTAAAACCGTATTCTTACAATCCTTTGGTTAAAGAATTTATAAACAAAACAAAAAACATAAAAAAATTATCCGTAGGAAACGAAGCCCCGGATATTGCCCTGCCGAATCCCGACGGAAAAATCGTAAAACTCTCTTCTTTAAGAGGGAATTACGTTTTAATTGATTTCTGGGCATCATGGTGTCGCCCCTGTCGTGCCGAAAATCCGAACAATGTAAAATTATATCAAAAATATCACGATAAAGGTTTTGAAATATACGGAGTTTCTCTCGACAGAGACAAAAACTCATGGCTGAAAGCAATTAAAGATGATAATTTGACATGGACACAGGTCAGCGATTTAAAATTTTGGAAATCCGAAGGGGCAAAAATTTACAATGTAAAAGCAATACCGCATACCGTACTTTTGGATAAAAACGGAAAAATTATTGCAAACGGCCTGAGAGGACACAATTTAACAAAAAAATTAGAAGAAATTTTCGGCGAATAAAATGGCAGAACTTATTAAAAATCCGACACTCAAAGACCTGCAAGATTATATAAAAACCATTGCCGTCGAACGCGGATGGAATAAAAATAATCATTTGGAAATTTTTTTACTCCTGTCGGAAGAAATAGGCGAACTTGCCAAAGCCGTAAGAAACAGAACCGGATTGTATGCCGAAAAAAATCAAACCCCGAATAACGACGAATTAGAATTGGAATTTGCCGATGTTTTAAATTACCTCTTTGATTTGGCTAACTGTTTTAACATCAACTTAGAAGATGCTTTCAGAAAAAAAGATAAACTAAACGCAAAACGAATTTGGATAACATAAAACACACATTATGAAAACACGTAAACTTCTTTTTATCGTTTCATTTCTGCTTTTTTATTCGGCAATAAATGCTCAAACAAAAATTAATAAGCCGGAGTTATTAAAATCCGAATTAGACACAATTTCAAAACAAAAACTGCCGATTATTTCTGTTGCCCTTAATCAACAAGGAAATTGGATTATTTTTTACGGCGATATCGGTTTTTCTTTTGTAACAATGCCGCAAAAATTAGCCGCAAAACTGGACACCTTAAATAAAAAACAAATTCCTCTGAAAGATATTGATTTTGCCGGAAAATCCGGATGGGTTTTATTGGCGGAAGACAATGCTTTTTATTCGGATTCGATACCGGAAAAATTACTTGCCGGACTTAAACGAATAAACAAGCAGGGAAGAATAATCAAATGTATTGATATATACAAAGATAAAGGCATAATTTTATATACGCCGAAGGCATATTATCAACAAAATATCCCCGCCTTACTGAAAAAGAAATTATCGGATTTAAAATATCGAAACCAACGCGTTAAAAGTATTGCCCTCACAAAAAACGACGGTTGGGTTGTTTTTTATGCATCAAAAGGATTTTCATACCATAATATTCCTGTTGAAATGTCAATAAAAATTAAAGAATTGGTGCAAAACGGCTCGAAACTTAACAAAGTGTTTTTCCTCGGAGATAAATGGATTGTTATTTATGATAATTATAAGTACGCAAGTAATTTATAAAATTATACCATGAAGTATGTTTGGATTTTCATTTTTTCTGTTTCTATACATACGTTCACTCATGCTCAAAATACCTTTACGGCAAAAATTTCCGTTCCTGCTCAAATTAAAGAAGGAGAAGTTTTTACGGCAAATTTAACCTTTAACAAACCGTCGGATTTTCACCCTTATACCGTTTTAACCTTGCAAATACCCGACGGATTTTTTGTTGATACGAAAACCGTTCCGAATGCCGAAACAGCTTTTCAGAATCACATCCTTACAATTACCTTTATACGACTGCCGGGCGGAAAAACCCTGAACATACCGCTTACAATATCGTATATTAAAGGCATTACGGGAACTTTCTCCTTATCCGGAAAACTTACTTATTTGGCAAACAATAAGAACGGTGAATATAAACT
>CAZCPV010000008.1:1641-5031 GCA_964500765.1 uncultured Draconibacterium sp. | reverse complement strand
GGGCAAATAATTACTATTCCTGTTGAGAATTAAACTCGGAAGCAACAGTCAGTTTATAAAACAAATACAAAAAAGAGCCGGTTAACAGTACCGAAAAAAACAATGCCGGCAAACTCGCCGTATCGGTGCCCAAAGAATCCGCTTTTTCGTATAATTCACTGCCTTTCATAAAATAATACAAAACGACGGCAAGCCCGTTGTTTATAAAATGTACGGTAACCGGTATCCATATATTTTTTGACCAAACAAACAAATAACCGAATAATGCACCGAGTAAAAATCGAGGTAAAAACCCGTAAAATTGAAAATGTACGGCACTGAATAAAAATGCCGAAATTAAAATTGCCGCATGTTTATTTTTTGTCCAATCTCTGAATAATTTAAGCAAAACCCCTCTGAACAAAAACTCCTCTCCTATTGCCGGCAACAAAGCAACAATTACCAAGTTCACAAAAAGTCCGCCGACGGTTTTTACGTTCAAAAATGTTTCCGTCATTTTTCCGGCAGTTTCTTCCATCGCCTTTATTTTTGCTTCCAAACCCGAAAAAGCTGAAGGCAAACTTAATTTTGCATTTATCGCACCGGTATAGTTAATAAGCGGAACGGCAAAAATAATAATAACCGCTGCCGTTAAAAAAACAACAAATTTACTTTTTGTATCCGCCCCGAAATACGATTTCGGATGTTCGGAAAAAACATAAGCCGCAACAATCGGCGGAACAACAAAAATCCCGAGATGCTGAATTAACTGCATGTATTTTATTAAGCCGATATTTTCCGGATTGTTAATGTTCAATGCACTTTGAAAAGATGACAAATTAAGTCCGAACAAAGGAATTGCCGTAAGCAAGCCGATTACCAAAAAAATAAAAAAAGAAGCAACAATAATAAACAACAAAAAAATAAATTTCGTAAACGGATGCGAATGTTCAAATAAAGGATTTTTCATCAGTTTGCTTTTATTTCTTGCGTAAGAATGGTTTGTGTCGGGAAAGCAAATTCCAATCCGGCATCGTTAAATTTCGCCAAAATTTCTTGATTTGTATCGTTTATTGCAGCCCAAATATCCTCACCTTTTTTTATATAATAAATATAAGTAATATTTAAAGAAAAATCGCCGAAACTTTCAAAAACTGCCACACATTCATCTTTTGTATATTTATTATTTTTATCTATATCTTTCAGTATATCAATTGCTTTTAAAATATCTTTCGGTTGGGTGTCATACGTTAATCCTAACGACATCGCCATTTTTCTGCTCGGTTCGGAACTGATATTTTCAATATATTTTTCCGTGAAATTTTTATTCGGTATCGTAACAATTCTGCCGGCAAGCGTTCTGAGTTTGGTACTTCGTAAACCCATATCCGAAACTACGCCGTCATAGCCGTCAATCACAATTCTGTCACCAATTTTAAACGGTTTATCCATAAATACGGTAACACCGCCGAAAAGATTGGCAACAGAATCTTTTGCCGCCATGGCAAATGCCAAACCGCCGAGTCCGAGCCCCGCCAATAATGCACCCACATCGTAACCGGCATTGTTCAAGCCCACTACAATCGCCATACCCCAAATAACGGCTTTTAAACTTTTCCGTATAATCGGCATCAGTTGGTCATCAAGATTTCCTTTTGTTTTTTTCACCAAAGGGCTTAAATATTCAACCAATAAAGAATCAACCAAACGTACAACCAACCATGAAACATCAAAAGTAAACGCAACATAAAATGCCTTATCGGCAAAATTTGCAAAACCCTCCGATACATTCAAATACGAAACTGCATACCAAATTCCGCCGAGAACCAATGCCAATATTACGGGTTCTTCAATTTTATCAATAATTAAGTCATCTAATTTAGACTTTGTTTTTTTTGTAATCCTTTTTATGATATTTCCCGAAAGCCAATACAGGGCTTTGGCAAGAATAAAGGTTCCCGCAATTATCAACAGGGCAACACTCCATTCCGCAACCGTATTTCCGTAAAAAGTTTTTTCAAAAAATTCACTCATATTTATTTTTTTAGAATTTCTGCAAATCTATTAAACAAATTTTACTTAAAAAATAGAAAATCTTTTTACTTTTATCCTTTTAAATCTAAAATAATTTAAAAATGAAGAAAATTACTTATTTACTCATCATTTTTGCGTTCCTTTTTCAGAATGCAAATGCCCAAAGAAGAACACAAACCGTAAAATGGTTCAGTATCGCTGCAAAAGCCGGCTACGGAAATTCCGTGCTTTTAAATATTAATAATATTGACGACGGCAATATTTCTTTTAATTATCTTACACCGAGCTTTTCTTACGGCGGAAGGTTTACTTTCAGTTACGGCGAAAAAATCGGTTTCGGTGCCGATGTATTATTTTCTTCTTTCGGACAAAAATACACCATTAACAACAACGGCGATATTTATGATAAAGACATCAGCATAAAGTCTCTTGATATTTTTCCGTTTTTCCGATTTACGGGAGAAAAAGGGGGCTATTTTGAAGTAGGTCCGAAATTTTCAAATATAAAATCAATAAGCATTACAAATTCAATCAGCAATCTTAATTTTAAACCTACAAATACTATTGCCGATAATTATGCCGAAAAATTTACGAGTATTGTTCTCGGTTTCGGAGTTGCCGTATATAAAAACGAACGTATTGACATTAATTTCGGAACCCGTTTTGCCTATTCTTTCACGGATTTCACACCCGGTTATTCCTATAATGTTGTTGACGACGGCTATTATATCCCGCCGAAACAAATTACAACACCGACAAATCCTTTATCGATTCAAGCCATTTTAGAGGTCAATTATTATTTTGCATTTTGGGGAGATGCCACATGCGGAAAAGGTCGCTTAATGCTTTTTAAATAAAAAAAATGTCGGAAATAAGTGATATAAGGGCTTTTATAAAACCCGAAATGGATAAATTCGAGCCCTTCTTTAAAAAAGCGGTAAAAAGTAATGTTCCGCTTTTGGATATTATTATGAATTACATTATTCGCCGAAAAGGGAAACAAATGCGTCCGATGTTTGTTTTTCTTTCGGCAAAATTAGTCGGCAATGTTACCGAAAGTACATATACGGCTGCTGCACTTATTGAATTGTTGCATACGGCAACCTTAATTCATGATGATGTTGTGGACAGCTCAAATAAGCGAAGGGGTTTTTTTTCGATAAATGCTTTGTGGCGTTCCAAAATTGCCGTACTTGCCGGTGATTATCTGCTCTCGAAAGGACTTCTTCTCGCTATCCGAAATAAAGAATTCGAATTACTTGAAATTGTTTCCGAAGCCGTAAAAGAAATGGCGGAAGGTGAACTGCTGCAACTTGAAAAATCTCGAAAATTAGATATTACCGAAAAAACTTATTTTGATATTATTTATAAAAAAAC
>CAZCPV010000008.1:0-1541 GCA_964500765.1 uncultured Draconibacterium sp. | reverse complement strand
TTAAAATTAATAAACAAATTCGCCGACCGAAAAAAACAAGTTGCGGAAATTCTTAATTTTGTAAAAGAAAAAAACGGACTGAGCTATACCGAAAAAATTATGGAAGAACACAAAAATACGGCTTTGTCGGCATTAACCGATTTTCCTGAAAACGAAGCAAAAAAACATCTTCAAAATTTAATTCACTATATTACGGTAAGAAAAAAATAACCGGTGCTTAAATTAGAAAATTTCAAGAAACAGAAGATTTTACAGTTAAACGGAAATTTTACAAACTGCCGAAGATGCCTACAAAAATTTTTGATAAATTTTCAAAATACGAAACATCAAACCGACTAAAAACCTTCCCAAAAGTTGTTAAAACCCGATTAATAACAAACCTTCTGAAATTTACCTATATCGCTTATTATTACTGTCTTGTTATGAAATACATCACAGGAAAAAACAGAACACGGAGCTGAGGCGAATGCATGTTTAATTTTTACGGCATATAATTCATGACGATTAATCAACATTTTCGGACTTAAAAAGTTATCAGAATATCCAAAATAATATATCTGCTTGTTTATCTTTTTTTAGATAAAAGATGGGTTAATTTTAGCAATTTTATTTTCAATTTTTCTCGATAAATTCAAAACATTCGTTTAAAATTGATTATATTTGACAAAAATTTTATATAAATTTGAAGTTTTTATACGGACTGAATATTAGCAATAACTAAAAAAACTATAAAACCTAACTGATTAAACAATAAATTAACATAAATTAAGAATGTATGAAAATTAGATTTTTAAATTTATTACTTGCAGGAAGTATAGTAATATCAATAATGTTAAGCGGATGTAAAAAAGACGATAACACACCGTTAAATGATAATGACACTTCAACAAATAATGGGACATTAAAAGACAACAGAGACGGAAAAACTTACAAATGGGTAAAAATAGGTAACCAAATATGGATGGCTGAAAATTTGAATTACACAGGAAGTGATATTCAACATATAACTGATAAAACAGAATGGGAGAATAATTCAAATTATGATGGCTGGTGTTATTATGAAAACAATGAAGATTTTGGCAAAACATACGGTGTATTATATCAATGGGAAGCAGCTAAAAAAGCTTGCCCTGAAGGCTGGCATTTACCATCATATGCCGAATGGAATACATTAAAAACATATTTAGGAACAAATGCAGGCAGTAAATTAGCAGGCAATGCAGCACTTTGGACAGATGGTGCTTTAGACCAAAATGCAGATTTTGGCAGTTCCGGATTTTCTGCTCTCCCGGGAGGTTTCATTACCTACGACAGCAATTTCTCCGATATAGGAAATTCTTGCTTCTGGTGGTCTGCTACCAATACAGATAACTACCATGCCTGCTTATTTGGACTTGAATATGATGAAACAGAATGTGGCGGCGACAGTAGTGGCACTAAGCCGGCAGGTTTATATGTCCGTTGTGTTAAAGATTAAATTTTATTAAAAGCATCCTTACAATACAGCTAAGTACATGCTTAAAAAATCGGCAAGTGTTTAG
>CAZCPV010000007.1:0-28415 GCA_964500765.1 uncultured Draconibacterium sp. | reverse complement strand
TTATTTATTTTCTTCCTGATAAATTTTTCGGAATTCTGCCCATTTTTACGGTTTCGGAACGCAATCTTCTGCCGACAATTTTTTCAACTGTATTCCCGATTTCCAGTATTTTGTCAATATCAATACCGGTTTCAATGCCCATTTCGTCCATCATCACAAGCATATCTTCGGTTGATACCAATCCTACACTGTTCGGGTCTTTGTAATAATATTTTCCGGTTCCGGAAACGGGAACACCGTCAACAAAATTTGCCGGTTGTCCGCCGATACCGCCGAGTGTCGATTCGTAACGCATAATTCCGGCTTGCAAGGCAGCTAAAACATTTGCCAACCCCCAGCCCCTTGTGGTGTGAAAATGAGCAAGATGTAAAGATGTGTCCGGCAAGGCATCCAAAAGCATCGAAAAATATTTATAAACTCTGTCGGGTGATGCCGAACCGTCGTGGTCGGCGTGTTCAATATCATCGGCACCTATGTCGAGCCATCTTTTTGTAAATTCTACGGCATCTTTCATTTCCGTGGGTCCTTCAATCGGGCAACCCCAAATGGTGCTGACCGTTCCGTTTACTTTAATACCGACATCATGAGCTTTTTTTATGTATTCTTCACTCATTTTCCAGTATTCTTTATGTGAAAGCCCCGAATTTTTTATTTGGTGCGATTCGCTTGTTGAAACCATCATCAAAATCCGGTCGGGACCCCAACCCTCTTTTTTTGCTTCAACGGCACGCTCAACAGCTCTTTCTCTTATCGTAACGGCAGTTATTTCTACATCATCAAGCTTGTCTTTCAGTTTTTTGCTGTTACGAACGGCTTTCATCAAATTATCGGCATCTTTAAATTGAGGCATCCCTTTCGGATTTCCGAAATTGGTAATTTCAATTTTTTTGTATCCGGCAAGAATAAGTTGTTCCGACAGCCAGAGTTTTGCTTCGGTAGGAATAAATTTTTCTTCGTGTTGAAAACCGTCCCTTACGGTAATGTCTCCTAACTCGACTTTTTTGGGATATTGCATGGTATTATTATATTTGTTGTTATTTTTACATTATTGAATTAACAAAGATAATATTTTTTTGTAATGAAAACAGAACTTTGCCGTGTCGGACAGTAAACTTACCATATCGGAAGTCAATCAGATTTATAACAAACTGAAATCAATATCCGGTTTTGATTTTGAAAACTATGCTTTTTCATTTAAGATGAGAAAAATTATTTCATTGATGAAAGCCGAGAATGTTTTTACGGTCGGAGATTTTATTTATCGTTTACAAAATTCGGAAAATACGGTATCGGAATTTGTTAAATCGTTGTTTGTGCCGCAATCGGAATTGTTCAGAGATGCCGAATTGTGGAATTATTTACATGAAAAAAATTTCCCGAAACTGCTTTTAAAAGAAAGCGTAAAAATACATATTCCGTATTGCACGGCAGGCGAAGAATTATATTCGTTAATGTATTTTTTAGGTTTGTATAAATCAACTCATGTGTCTGTTTTAGTTTCGCATCCGCTTCCTGAAAATGAAGGAATTATTAAAAATCGTATTTTTTTGCAAAAAGATTTGAAAGCTTGTTTAAAGAATATAGAAATGCTTGATTATATCCGTAACACGGAAGATGTTTTTACGGAGCGAACAAATTATTTTAAATTTAATCATTTTTACAGAGGAAATGTAGATTTTAAATGTGAGATACCGGAAAATCAGCAATACATCTCGGAATTTGATATGGTTTTATTTCGGAACAGATTAATTTATTATAATGAGAATTTGCAGGAAGATATTTTGCGAAAAGTGAATGTAAGTTTGAATAAAGGCGGATTTTTAATTGTCGGAGAAAAAGAAATTTCAGGTAAATTTTCAGGTAAATTTAAAAAAATGAAATCAAATTTATCCGTTTATAAAAAGAAAATGTTTTAATGCGACAGATAAAATACATAATTATAGGCGGTTCTGCCGGAAGTTTTAAAATTATAACGGAAATATTGGAATCCCTGCCGAAAAATTTTCCGTTTACGATTATTTTGGTTTTACATCGCTTAAAACATATAAAAGAGGGTTTTACCGATGCCCTTAAAATAAAATCTTTTTTGCCTGTTTCCGAATCCGTTGATAAAGAAAAAATTTTACCGGGCAGGGTTTATATAGCTCCGGCAAATTATCATTTATATATCGAACCGGATAAAACTTTTGCACTTTCAACGGAAGCACCGGTAAACCATTCCAGACCTTCGATTGACCTGACATTTAGTTCCGGCGGCTTTTCTTTAAAAAATAAAATGGTCGGAATTTTACTCTCGGGGGCTAATAACGACGGTGCCGCAGGATTAAGAGACGTAATGAATTACGGCGGAACGGTTGTTGTTCAAGACCCGAAAGATGCAATTGTTCCGACCATGCCGGAAGCTGCACTGAAAATTTGCGAAACAAAAAATGTTTTATCTTCGCAGGAAATTATCAATTATATTTTAATGCTTAATTCCGAATAATAATGGCTAAAAATCTTGTCAGAAAAATAACAGCAACCCTACTTTTTATTTTGTCCGTATTTTTTATTTGGCAATTGTTCTCGGCTGATCCCGAAAATCGAAATAATAATGTAATTTTAATTCGATACGGAGCGTTGTTTTTGTCTGTTTTGTTTTTATATGCACTTACTTATACTTTGCAAACCGGAGAAATTCCAGATAAAGAGAAAAAAAACGTAAAGAAAGAAAATGAAAAAGAAAAAATGCCGGAAGAGGAAAAAAGCAAAACAGCTGAAAAAATAAAAGAAATTGTCGATGATTTAAGAATGTTGATGTACCCCGAAAATTTTTCCGTAGATTTTATGAAACGGTTTGCGAAAGAATTTTTTCTTGTTCAAGCCGTGATGTATGTAAAAAATAATGATAAATATAAAGTTTCGGCAAAATATGCCGTTTATCCGGGAATGAAGTTTGACGAATTTTCCGAAGGGCAAGGCATAACGGGGCAGGTTGCAAAAAACAAAAAAATAAAAATACTTTCGGATATTCCCGATGATTATGTGCAGGCAGTATCCGGTTTGGGAGCGGCAACCCCGTCAAATATTATTTTTATTCCGTTTATTAAAGATAACGAAACTGTTGCTGTTTTGGAAGCGGCAGCATTTGAAAGTTTTCCCGAAGATTTGCCGCAATACCATTCCGAACTGAATAAATTGGCAGAAAAATTTAAAACTTAAACGATGATAAATAAATTTATTGATAAACTTATTGATTTGGCAATTGCCGAAGATATAGGCGACGGCGACCACAGCTCTTTGTCCTGTATTCCGAAAAACGAAACAGGAAAAGTAAAACTCCTCGTAAAAGAAGAAGGAATATTGGCAGGTGTTGAAATAACCGAAGAAATAGTAAAAAAAATTGACCCCACACTGAAAATTGAAATTTTTATGAAAGACGGGGCAAAAATAAAACCCGGCGATATTGCTTTCACAATTTCCGGAAAGGTAATTTCCATACTTCAAGCCGAACGTTTATTGCTGAATTTTATGCAAAGAATGAGCGGCATTGCTACGCAAACGGCAAAATATGCCGATTTAATAAAAGATTTACCCTGCAAAGTTTTGGATACCCGAAAAACAACACCCGGACTTCGACATATTGAAAAATTTGCCGTGAAAATCGGCGGCGGAACCAACCACCGAATGGGATTGTATGATATGGTGATGCTGAAAGATAACCACATTGACTTTGCCGGCGGTATCGAAAAAGCAATTAATAAAGTTGTTGAATACCTGAAAAAAAAGAATAAAGAGATAAAAATTGAAGTTGAAGTAAGAAATTTTGACGAATTAAAAGAGGTTTTGAGGGTTGGAAAAGTGCATCGAATTATGCTTGATAATTTTACGGTCGAAGATACAAAAAAAGCCGTTGAAATGATTGGCGGAAAATACGAAACGGAATCATCCGGAGGCATAACGCTTGAAACAATAAGAAGCTATGCCGAATGCGGTGTTGATTTTATTTCCGTAGGGGCATTAACGCATCAAATAAAAAGTTTGGATTTGAGTTTGAAAGCGGTTTAATTTGGTTTGTTGTGCAGTAATAGAAAAGTTATATTATAATCGTATCTTTCCGTATTATAACTTAAATTGGAAATATATGAAAAAAGAATACATAATTAAAAGTGTCGGAAAAAAAATGGTTAATATAATTGAAGAAATTAAATAATTACACGCCAACGGCTAAGCATTTGACCCGCCGATTTGCATTGGCTAAGCAACTTAAAGAATAAAGTTTCAAGCTCTTCTTTGATTTTTTGTAAATTATTTGGGCTAATTGATAATGACAAAGAATAATGAAAAAATATTTTCTATACTGTTTTGATAAATGGTGGCGACCGATTTTATTTGCCGGATTTACGTTTTTTTTGATTGTTATTAATTTTTTAGGTTATATAAGTCATTTTAATTTTTTTTTCCTCCTTTTTTGTCTCGGATTGTTGATTTTAATTATCTCATTAGGTTATCAATTTTATAAAAAACGTTGGTGGCTGTCGGCAGTAAGTTTTGCTTTTGTTATATTAATAGTATTTGGGTTTTTAATTTTTTTATTTTTGAACTTTATGAAAACACAAACAAAACCTGACGGATATGCTGATAATCTGGTTATTCCTTCCGGAATAAAATATAATTTGCCGACCCGACAATATAAACCGTCAGAAATTGACAGTATTGATTTTCATATATACAGTATTCGACAACCGGGGATTTACGGATATGTTGTTTGGACAAAAAAAATTAATAGAGGAATAGTGTATTTAAAGGTTTTTGAAGTTACAAAGAATGAATCTCTTTCTGCAAAAACTATAAAAGAACATTCTTCATTATTTGTTTACAATCCGACAAATAAAATTTTAATGTTCCAACTTGCAGATAATATAAAACCTTATAACAAAGACTTTACAATTTTTGAAGGAGACTGGGGTAAACCATATCTTGCAAGATTTGAATTATGGTATTTACCTGAGAATGGAGGGCAGGAAATAAAATTATCAGAAAAAATATATAAAATAGAAGGGTGGCAATTCTGACAGATTAAACATGGGACACAAAAAATAAGAATAAATTTTAGAAATTTTAAAAACAAATACTAAAATTGAGAATAATTGACAAAAAATATTATAAAGAATATATTAATCAGGCAGGAAAAGATATTCCCGATTTGATTAATCAATATGATTTTACGGATAAAAAAGGAGATTTTTCTTATTTGACAAAAGCTTCTGCTGTTTATTCTTCTAATATTGAGGGAAATACAACGGATTTAAACTCATTTATGAATTATGAACTGAGCAAAAGCAAATTTAAACCCGGAAAAGAAACAGAAGAGATAGAAAATTTGATAAAAGCGTATGAATTTGCACAAAAATCCGAATTAACGGAGCAAAATGTGCTCGAATGTCATAAAATTTTATCAAAAACATTATTAATAAAAAGTAAAAGAGGCGAATACAGAAAGGAACCCGTCGGTGTGTTCGGAAAATCCGGTTTGGTATATCTTGCGGTTGAACCCGAATTTGTTAAAAAAGAAATGAATCTGTTTTTCGATGATATTACAAAATTATTGTCAGAACCGTTAAATGAACAGGAAATTTTTTATCATGCATCTTTAATTCATTTGAAATTCGTTCATATACATCCGTTTACGGACGGAAACGGCAGAGTGGCAAGATTAATTGAAAAATGGTTTACGGCAGAAAAATTGGGAAAAAATTTTTGGAAAATACCTTCGGAAGAATATTATAAAAATCATTTGATCGAATATTACGAAGCAATTAATATCGGTGTTAATTTTTATGAATTGAATTATAATAAATGTATCGGATTTTTAAAACTTTTACCGAATTGTTTAAAATAAATTGATTGTAATGAATCAGTGAATATTTCGACAAGCATTTTTTCGTATCAAAAATTTCCTTTACTTTTGAATATTGCAAATTTTTAAACTGATAAAATGAATTACGACATAATTATAATAGGCAGCGGACCCGGCGGCTATGTTGCTGCAATCAGAGCATCGCAACTCGGAATGAAGGTTGCTGTTGTCGAGCGTGCCGAAATCGGCGGGATTTGCCTTAATTGGGGCTGTATTCCCACAAAGTCTTTATTGAAAAGTGCACAGGTTTTCGATTATATCGAACATTCCGAAAATTACGGGATAAGTGTCGAAAATTATAAAGCCGATTTTTCGAAAATTATTGAAAGAAGTCGGGGAATTGCCGGGCAAATGAGCAAAGGCGTGCAATATTTGTTTAAGAAAAATAAAATTACCGTATTGCAGGGGTTCGGAAAACTTGCCGGAAAAAATACCGTTGATGTTACCGATGCCGAAGGTAATACCGAAACCTATACGGCAAAACATATTATTTTGGCAACCGGTTCACGCTCCAAAGAATTGCCGAATTTAAAACAAGACGGCAAAAAAATTATCGGTTATCGCGAGGCACTTACACTTGAAAAACAACCCGAAAGTATGATTGTGGTCGGTTCCGGAGCCATCGGAACCGAATTGGCATTTTTTTATAATTCAATAGGCACGCAAGTTACTTTGGTCGAATTTTTGCCGAATGTGCTGCCGCTTGAAGATGAGGATGTTTCAAAGCAAATAGGACGTTCTTTGAAAAAAGCAAAAATTAAAGTAATGGTTTCGTCGGCGGTGGAAAAAGTTGAGATACAAGATGATAAATGTATTGCAACGATAAACTCAAAAGGGAAAGAATTGAAACTTGAAGCGGAAATTGTGTTGTCGGCTGCGGGTGTTGTTCCGAATTTAGAAAATATCGGTATTGAAGAAGCCGGCATTGAGCTTGAAAAAGGCAAAATAAAAGTTGACGATTTTTACCGAACGAATGTCGAAAGCGTTTATGCAATCGGCGATATTGTTCACGGGCAGGCATTGGCACATGTTGCTTCGGCGGAAGCAATTTGCTGTGTCGAAAAAATTGCCGGTTTAAATCCCGAACCGATTGACTACGGCAAAGTTCCCGGAGCAGTTTACACTACTCCCGAAGTTGCCTCGGTCGGATTAAGCGAAAAGGCGGCAAAAGAAAAGGGTTACGAAGTAAAAATCGGAAAATTTCCTTATACGGCATCCGGAAAAGCAACGGCGGCAGGCAACAGAGACGGTTTTGTAAAACTTATTTTCGATGCAAAAACCGATGAATTGCTCGGAGCACATTTTGTGGGTTTAAACGTTACGGAAATGATTGCCGAAGCCGCGGTGTCTTTAAAACTCGGAGCAAAAGGGCACGATTTAATAAAATCAATACATCCGCACCCGACTATGTCAGAGGCAATTATGGAGGCAGCCGCAGCGGCTTACGATGAGGTTATTCATATTTAAAATTAAGTTGTAAGGATAAAATTTAAAGTTCTTTTTCCGCTTTAAAATGCAGAATGCCGATTTCCGAAAACGGCTTATCATCAATTTTATAATATATTGTTTGAATACTGCCTTTCGGTAGGGTTGCTTTTTTATTAAAAAAGTTTTAACTTGCATAGGTTACAAAATTAAAACTGCAATGCCGAAAGTTTTATCTCTTGAAAATGCCGAAATAAGTGATGCCGGGAAATTTGTAAAAATGATTTTTGATTCGGCATCCTATTTTTCCGAACTTTTCGGGAAAAAGATAAAAAATGCACTTTATAAGCTGTATGAACATCCGGCGAATTTATTCAGCTGCGACCATACCAAAAAAGTTTTGTATGACGGGCAAACTGCCGCTTTAATTCTTGCTTATTCGGAAAATAACAAGAAAAAAGAAAATCTCAGAACCGGATTGTTGTTGTTTAGATACTTGCAATTTTCACTTTTAAAAAATGTCTCTGTTCTCGGAAAATTTAATTCAACCGTCGGAGATTTGCCCGAAAACAGCTATTACATAAGCAATATTGCCACATCAGAAGAATTCAGGCATAAAGGAGCTGCTCGTTTGTTAATGAATGATGCCGAAACAGAAGCAAAAAAAAGATTTTGCGATAAACTTATTTTGGATGTGGAACCGGAAAATTCGGCTGCCGTAAGTCTTTATAAATCTTTGGGATATACAACAGATGACACATTTTTTATTCCTTTTCGGTCGGGTTTTAATCTCAATCTTATACGTATGATTAAAGTTATATAGTTTTTAACTGTTTTGTTATGAGGTTTTTACGAATGTTTTGTTTGTGTTTTTTATTGTTTTCGGAAACGGTTTTATTTGCACAAAAATATTCGTTAAAAATCACCGTAAACGGAATTAAACAAATAAGCGGGAAAATTGAATTGTCTTTATATAATAATCCGGAAACTTTTCCGAAAGATAATGAAGAATATAAAAGTGTAAGTATTCCCGTTAAAAGCAATTCGGTGAGTTGTACGATAAATAATTTACCTGCGGGAAAATATGCCCTTGCATATTATCATGATGCAAATTCGGATAATCGCTGCAATCGAAATTTTATCGGCATACCGAAAGAGGGTTTCGGGTTTTCAAATAACGTAAAGCCGGGTTTCAGAGCTCCGTCTTTTTCGTCTTGCAAAATAAATTTGTATAAAAATAAAAGTATCGATTTGCACATTCTTTACTATTAGCAAAATAATGAATTTCTTATATGTCGGAGGCGTTTTATCGGCAGTACTTGCCGGAGTTTGTAATTTTTCGGGACAAATTTTACAAAAAAAAAGTGTAAATCGCATACCGAAACATTTGAACAAATCGGAAAGGGCAAAATATCTTTTAAAAAACAAACTTTGGCTTATCGGTCTGTTTATTTATATCGGAATGTCAACCGTTTTTTATATGATTGCCGAATACTTAACGGGCCCGGTATTAGTTCCGGGAATTATGACAAGCGGTTTGTTAATATTACCTTTTGCGGCATCAAAAATACTCGGCGAAAAAAACGGACTGAAAGAAATTTCGGGAATATTTTTTTTAGTTTCGGGAACCGTATTAATTGCTTTAAGTCGAATTGTTATTTTACCTGATGAAGTTGATTTGTCGGATAAGGATTTACTGTTTCGAATTTTTTATTTAACGGCGGGAACTGTTCTTAGTTGGATTGCTTTTGATGTTTTTGCTCGGTTTAATAAAAGAAAAAGAGGTGTTTTAAAAGGTTTTGCAGCCGGATTTCCCTATGTGTTAAGTAATTTTTGGATTTTTCCTCTTTACGGTTCAATGATACCGGTTTTTAACGGGCAATTTTCGAGCGTTTATATTATTTTCTTTGTTTTGTCCGCCGTTATATTAATTATTACCAATATTTTAGGGATAAGCGAGTTGCAGGCAGCTTTTCGTTATGAGGATGTAAGCATTGTTGCTCCCGTACAGCAAATACCGATTCAAATTGCCCCGCTTTTTTATTACTTTTTTGTTTTCGATAATCGAATAGCTGATTTAAGCTCAAATATTTATATAATTTCGGGTGTTATTCTTATTTTAATCAGCGGTTTTTTGCTTTCTAAAGTTAATATTAAAGTTTAACGGTTTTTTAGTTTCGGTTTAAAGCTCTTTTTCTGCTTTAAAATGCGGAATGCCGATTTCAAAGAAACGCTTATCGTCAATTTTATAATTTAGATTTTTATAAAACGAAACGGCAGTTTCTCGGGCATGCAGAACAATTTTTTTACAGCCCTTTTTTCGGGCAAATTCTTCCGAAAACAAAACAAGCCGGCTGCCGAGCCCTTTGCCCTGCAAAGTATTGTCAACGGCAACTTGTCGCATTTTAAAAACAGAACCGGATAAGGGTTTTAAATGTAAAACAGCCCTTATCCGATTTTTTTCAAATATTCCCAAAATAAAATCCTCTTTGTCTTGAAGGCAAAATTCTTTTGTTAAGCTCATACCGAGCGGTTTACGAAGAATTTTATCTCGTAGAACCAACGATTGTTCATACTCGGGTGATTTGTATTTTATTTCTTTTATTTCCAAAAACTATTCGGTTTTTATTTTCAGAATAAAACTACCTTCGGTAAGTCCGTCGGCACCGGCAACGCCTATTACAACCTTATAAGGGTTGTTTATTGCGTTCAAATGAACGGTTCTTGTATGGTCTTGTGTTCGCCCGACTTTTTTATAATCCCGGTTGTGGTCGGCTTCGCAGGTAACGCATGATGTTAAATTCGGAACCGCGGCATTGTTATTCAGCCCGACCATATAGGCATAAATGCTCATATTTTTGGTTTTATCATCGGGAATAACCGTAATATCCATTTTTGAATGCGGCGGTATTTCCGTAATGTAAATAATGTGATTTCCGGTAAATTTATGATTTTGCGTTGCCGGAAAACAAGCAACCGAACTTCTTGATGCCCATCTTAAATCGTGAATTTTTACACCCTCAGCCAAATCGCCTTTGTATGCAAGGGTTTTACCTTTTTCGCTTTTAGCGGAATACATTTTAAGCGGTTTTTGTTCTTCGGTATTTTGGATGCGTGTTTTCAGATTTACTTCAAGTGTATATTCTCCTTCGGCAAGCCCGTCGGCACCGGCAACACCGATAAAAATATTGTACGAGTGGTTTGTTGAGTTAAAACGAATGGTTCTTGTGTGGTCTTGAGTTTTTCCTCTTTTTTTGTAATCCCATTTATGTTCTGCTTCGCAGGAAACACAACGCTTTAAATTCGGCACAACGGGGTAGCGATTTTCCCCTACCTGATAACCGTAGATACTGAAGTTTGCATTTTTGTTTTTCGGAATAACCGTTACGAATACTTCGGAATAAGGAGGAATTTTAAAGCCGTGCAGAACGTGTTTTCCGGTAAATTTATGATTTTGTGTTCCGGGAAAACAGGCGACCGAACTGCTTGATGCCCAGCTTAAATCACTTATAAACTTTCCGTCGGATAAGTTGCCCGTAAAAGTTGTTACCGTATTGGGTTTTGCATCAATAACGTTTACTCCGTCGGGAAATTGGGCAAAAACGACTTGTGTTGTAATTGTGAATAAAAAAAGTACCGTAAAAAGTTTTGTTAATTTCATAATTGTAAATTTTAAGTTTGTTAAATACATATTAAAAAATGTTTTATCCGTTTTCTCTGATTTTTTTCAGCATTTCTTTGTTTAAAATCTTTATACGTTTTCCGCTTACTTTTATAACATTTTCCTCTGCCAATTCCGTAAGCATTCTGCTTATTGTTTCTCTTGAAGTACATACCAAATCGGCAAATTCATTTCGGTTCAGCGGCAAGTCAAATTCGTCGGCATTATATAAATCTTCCGAAAATTGAATTAAATTATTTGCCAATCTTCCGAAAATTTGTTTCTGTACCAAATTAACACAGCGATGAAATTGTTCCAGTTCGTTTTTACACAATTCAACGATAATTTCGTAAGAAAAATCAGGATTTAATTTCAAAAGTTCTTTAAAAACATTCAAATCAATAAAACAGGCACGTGTAGGAATAACGGCTACGGCAGAATAATGATTTATTTTATCTCCCATAGTTGTGGGAAGCCCGAGATAACAGGGTGCTTTTTTTATTTTCAGAATTTGTTTGCGTTGCGGTCCTTCAATAACCAACTTAACCATCCCGCTTTGCAAATATATAATGTTGGACGACATTGCATTTTGTTTGAAAATTACTTCGTCTTTTTTGAAATCAACTTCTACACAACTTTGATTTAAAATATTCAGCTCGCCGGAAGACAGGTTTTTTGCCGCTTCCGATTTTAAAATGCACAGGGAACAATTAATGTTTTTCATAAGTAAACCGGTATATTTTCCAAATATAAAAAAAGGTGAAATATAAAAAAATTATAATGTGAAATATCTCACATTTTCAGCGGAGATATCTCAAGCGTATTTTCTTGAATACCGGATGAATGCGGTATAACTTTGCAGTGTTCATTAATAATAACTAAAAATTTTTCAATCATGGAAGAAAATAAAAAAATGTGTATGGTACTTTTTTCGGGAAGTATCGATAAGTTAACGGCGGCAGGTGTTCTTTTAAGCGGTGCGGTTGCTGATGATATGGATGTTGATATCTATGTTTTATTGCAGGGAGCAAGAGCTTTCAGAAAAGATATTGCCGATGATCCGAATAAATTAAATATGGCGGAAAATGTTGATTTAAAAGAAGAATTTGTAAAATCATTGCAAAATTTGAAAGTAAAAACATGGCTTGAGTTTTTTAAAGAAGCAAAATCGCTTGCAAACGTAAAAATTCATATTTGCGGTTTAGCCGGAAAAGTTTGGGGAGCCGATAAACTTGATGATTTTGTTGATATTGCCGATGATATTGTCGGTATCGGAGAATGTATTACGGCAACTCAGGAATCTGATGTTCATTTATTTATTTAAAACTTTAAAAGACAAAAGTTATGACACAAGAAGAATTAACCGCATTAAAAGTAAATAAAATTGTAGATGCACGCGGAACATCTTGTCCCGGACCTTTATTGGCAGCAAAAAAGGCAATGGGAGAAATTAACAGCGGAGAAATTTTGGAAGTACTTTCGGCAGACGAAGGAACAAAAAAAGACATTCCGAAATGGGCAACAAAGAAAAAACACGAATATCTCGGAACCGTTGAAGAAAGCGGATTTTTCAAAATTTATGTAAAAAAAGGATAAAATGAATATATCAGCAAATAATGATTTGCCGAAGATACTTGTTTTTTCTACCGAAAAAATTTCCGATCCGGCTGTTGACATGGCGGGCTTACTAAAATTGCATTATCCGCCTCGGGTATATACCATTCCGATACCTTGTTCGAGTGCCGTAAAACCGCGTTGGATTTTACGTGCATTTGAACAGGGCTTTGACGGTGTTTTTATTGCTGCCGACGGAACGGATTGCCCTTACGGAGAATCTTGTACCGATAAAACCGGAGCCCTTGTTCGGCGAACACAGGAAATGCTTAAAGAAAAAGGTATTGATGCGGCAAAATTACGTATGGCTGCAATTTGTTCCGTATGCAGTGAAGCATTTGTAAAGCAAATGAAAACGTTTACGGAATATCTTGTAAAACAAAAAACAAATTAAAATGCAAGAAAATAAACTCAAAGAATACGATGCACTTGTTATCGGTGCCGGAATTGCCGGCGGTGAAGCGGCTCTGAATCTTGCAAATGTAGGGAATAAAGTTTTGTTGATAGATAAAGACTTAACCGTAGGCGGAAAAATGATTATGTTAAGCAAAGTTTTTCCGACTCTGGATTGCTCGGCATGTATTACTACGCCGAAAGTTTCCGAAATTGCGCGACATCAAAATATCACGGTTTTAACAAGTACCGAAGCATCTGATATTATTCAAAAAGATGACGGTACATTTGAAGCATTAATTACGACACAGCCGAGATATGTCGTTGTTGAAGATTGTACCGGTTGTCAATTATGTGAAGATGCCTGTCCGGTTAATGTCGATGACCAATATCAATACGGATTAGTAGGCAGAAAAGCGGCATTTATACCGTTTAGTATTGCAAGTCCGCGTGCTGCAGCTATTGATATTGAAAATTGTACACTTTGCGGTGCTTGCGAACGTGCTTGCCCTACGGATTGTATTGATTTTACGCAAACGGTTGAAAAATATACAATAAAATGTAAAACCGTAGTTGTAGCAACCGGTTTTCAATTATTTGACCCGACATTAATTCCGCGTTACGGATTCGGCAGATTTAAAAATGTGATAACTTCCATGCAAATGGAAAGACAATTGGCTCCGACAAGACCTTTTAATACGGTTTTGCGACCGAGCGACGGAAAAATGCCCGATAATATTGCTTATGTTCTTTGCACGGGTTCACGAGATAAAACTGTGGGAACACCGATTTGTTCGCAAGTATGCTGTATGTATTCCACAAAACAGGCACAACTGCTTATGGGTGCGTTACCGATGGCTGATATAACACTTTACTATTTGCATATCAGGGCTTTCGGAAAAGGATTTAATGAATTTTATGCACAGGCACAATCCATGGGTGTTGAATACGTAAAAGGGAAAGTTGCAAAAATTACCGAAAAGGAAGACGGCAATCTTATTCTCAGATATGAAGATATTAATACCGGAAAAGTTACCGAAACCGAACATGACATGGTTGTCCTTTCAGTGGGAATTTTGCCTAATGAAGGAATTACACAACTTTTTACAAACAGAAAATTGGAATTAGACCCGTTCAATTATGTTTCGCAAGCTAATCCGCTTGAAAGTCCGGCAATGACAAGTATTGAAGGTGTATTTGTTGCCGGTGTTGCATCGGCTCCTATGGATATTCCGGATTCGATACTTTCCGGCGGAGCCGCATCAAGTGAAGCGGCAAATTATATCAGGTACATTGCAAAGAAAACGGTTGAAGTATAAATTGGTGATTATAAAAATAAACACACATGAAAAGTAAAATAGGCGTATATATTTGTCATTGCGGCGGGAATATTTCGGATTATGTTGACGTAAATAAAGTCAGAGAAGCCGTAAAAGACATTGAAGGTGTCGAAATTTCCCTTGATACCATGTTTGCTTGTGCCGATTCAAGTCAAAAGCAAATTTCCGATGATATTTCTAAAAAGCAACTTGACGGATTGGTTGTCGCATCTTGTTCTCCGAAATTACATTATCCCACATTCAGTGCCGTAGCCGAACGCGGCGGTTTAAATAAATACAATTATGTTCATGCCAATATTCGCGAACAAGTTTCATGGGCACACTCCGACGATAAAATCGGTGCAACGGAAAAAGCAATAAAAATTGTAAAAGCTGCCATAGCCCGAGTTAAGGAATCGGTTTCTTTAAAGCCGATTGAAGTTAAAGCACAAAAGTCGATTGCCGTATTGGGTGCCGGTGTTGCCGGAATGCGTGCTGCCAAAGAACTTGCAGACCTCGGAATACAGGTTTATTTAATTGAAAGAGAGCATTTTGTAGGCGGCAGAATTTCACAATTGGATTATCTTTGCGGAGCGGATGAAACAGGAAAAGAATTGGTAACGCATTTGTATGAAAAAATTCATGAGCATCCGAACGTTACGCTTTTTACGGGTGCGGAAGTGATAAAAAAGAGCGGCAGTATCGGAAATTTTAAAATTCAAGTTAAAATTACGCCGCGTTTTATAAAAAACGAATGTAATCGTGATGAATTGTTGAAAGCAATTGAAGTTTGTCCGGTAGAAGTTGATGATGATTTTAATTTCAATATAACAAAACGGAAGGCAATTTACAGAAATTACGACAGCGAATATCCTCAAAAACCGACAATTGATAATAAAAATTGTACGCGTTGCGGAGAGTGCGAAAAAGTTTGTTCGAGTATTGATTTTTCACAAAAAGAAGAAATATTGGATTTAACGGTCGGCTCAATTTTGGCAGCTACCGGTTTCGATCCTTATCAACCCAAAGAAGGCGAGTTTGGCTGGGGAATAGGAAATGTGGTTACGCTGCCTCAATTTCGGCGTATAATTAATATGTGTGATGACAAACTGGTTTATAAAGGAAAGGAAATCAAAGATATTGCATATATCTATTGTGTCGGAAGTCGCCAAGTTGACGGAGATAATAAATATTGCTCACGATATTGTTGTACTGCAACACTTTATACTTCAATTCTTACGCATAAAAAATATAAAGATATACACAGTTTTCATTTTAACAGAGGCATTCGGACTTACGGAAAACAGGAAGTTATTTATGATGAAGCATCGCGTTTGGGCGATATTTTTCTTCAATCTTATGAATACGACCCGCCGGAAGTTACTAAACTGAACGGAAAAACCAATGTTAAAATTGAAGACATTCTTACCGGCGGAAGTGAAATTGATGTTGATGCCGATTTGGTCGTTCTCGTTACCGGAATGGAGCCCCGAAACGATTGCAGCATAGGTGATGTATTGAAAATTCCGAAAGGCAGAGATCGTTTTTATAATGAAATTCACATGAAATTGCGTCCGGTTGAAACCGTTATTGACGGCGTTACCATTGCCGGTGCCTGCCAAGGACCGAAAAATATCATGGAATCAATGAATTCGGCATTGTCGGCAGCGGCAAAATCATATTCTATTGTAAATAAAGGCGAATTGTCGCTTGAACCGATTATTGCAAAAGTTGATAAAGAAACTTGTGTTTGGTGCGGAAAATGTGCCGAAGCGTGTCCTTTCGATGCGATAAGCATGATTAAAGAAAACGGAAAAGATATTGCCGAAATTAATCCTTCGGTTTGTAAAGGTTGCGGAATGTGTCTTCCGGTTTGCGAAAGCAATTCAATTGATATGGACGGGTTTACCGATCTTGAAATTGAAAGTATGATAAGTGTTTTAGCAGGAAGTTAAAAGTTAAAAGTAGAAAGTTAAAAGTTAAAATTATGGGTGTCGGGAATAAAAAAACAGTATTAATAATGAAGGAAAAACGGCAAGTTCCTCAAGCCGTAAAAGATAATTTGAAATTTTTTGTCAGAACAAAAAAGGAAATATTAAAAGCGTTAAAAGACAAAAAAAAGACGGTTCCGGAGCTTTCGGAAGAACTTAATATGCCGAAAGACAAGGTTTTGTATTTTTTAATGTCTTTATTAAAATACGGTTTTGTTGAAGTTGACGGAATTGACGATATGGACGAATATTTTTATTATAAATTGAAAGACAATGGCTAAAATAAATCCGAAATTTACCGATGAATTAAAAAAATACGGTGCGTTTGATACGAATGCCTGCTATAATTGCGGACACTGCACGGCTGTTTGTTCGCTTTCGACAGAGGATGATTCTTTTCCGCGAGAAATGGTCAGATTCAGTGTATTGGGATTGGAAGAAAATTTAAAAACCTCTTTGAAACCCTGGTTGTGTTACTATTGCGGCGAATGCAGCGAAACTTGCCCGCGTCAGGCATTTCCGGGTGAGTTGATGATGACATTAAGGCGTTGGCTTACGGCAAAATATGACTGGACAAAACTTTCGGGATTATTGTATAAATCTTTACCCGTGAGTATTACATTTTTCTTGCTTGTAATTGCCGCCGTTATCGGCTTCGGTTCTTATGAGAAATTTGATACCGAAAAAATTATGCATCTCGGTCATTATTTCGAAATGTTCTCCATTGCCGGAGTCTTTGCCTTTATTCTGCTTCCGAATATTATCCGAATGTGGTATTTTACGATTGTTAAAGCGGGGGTAAAAGTTAAGTTTGTAAATTATTTTAAGAAAATTTGGGAGCTTATTGTTCACATGTTTACACAAAAACGGGCATTGGGCTGTGATGATAATCAAGTGCGTTGGTTCGAGCATTTAATTTTGGTAATCGGTTATTTGTCGTTGCTGTTTACAACCGTTGTTTTGGATTGGTTCGGCACCGAAAGTACATTTATTATTTGGCTCGGTTATGCCGAAAGTGCGGTTATTTTTGTCGTTACGTTTATTTTTATGTACGAAAGGATAAAAAAATCACGTGAATTGGCTCGACATGCCCATCCGAGCGATTGGTTTTTTGTAATTTGGTTATTCTTAATGGGTTTAACGGCTTTTATTGTCAGAATTTTTATTGATGCCGATTTAATTGAAAACAATCTTTGGATGTACCTTATTCATCTTACGGTTTTAGTTCAATGGGCATTAATTATTGTTCCTTTCGGGAAGTGGACTCATTTTTTGTATCGCTCCTTTGCAATGTATTTTGATGCTTTGAAAAAAATAAAATAGTTATATCGTTAACAAAATTATCGGATAACTCAATGTGTCATTCGATGATTTCATCCTACTCTCGGCGTGTCTCAAAGACACACCGAGAGTTATACCGAAGTCCTTATTTTTATTGTGAATCAAGTTCGGAATTATTCTTTAAAAACACCGAATAATGTTGAACCATTTTGAGCTGCGACCAGCTTATTTCTTCCGGCAGGTTGTTTTTGGCTTCCGATAAAGTTTTTCCGGGATTTTTTTCAAAATAATCTTTGATTAATTCAATCGTTTCGTTCTTCATAAATTCTCGAATTTCCAGTTCGCCGGTTTCAATATATCTTCCGAGGTGATTTTCGATGGTTTGAAGGGTGAATTTTCTTATTCGGGCAATTTCTTCGGGCGTATTGCCTTCTTTGTACAATTCATAAGTAATTTCCCAAGTCCTTTTTTTCGGAATTTTTATTATTTCGGGTTCATCTTCGGGCGGTTCAATGTGATTGTCGGTAATATAGTCGGAAACGATTGAAATAATATCCGCACCGAATTGCGAAATTTTTGCTTTCCCGATACCGGAAATTTTTTTCAGTTGTTTTGTTGTAACCGGCAGTTTATCGGCAATTTGCTGCATCGATTTATTTGACAGTATCATGTACAATTTTACGTCAAGATATTCGGCTTGGCTTTCTCGCCATTGTTTTAGTTGATAATACAATTCGGGATGCTTGGTTGCCGTTTCCTTGACTTTAAATTGTGTTTTTTGTTTTGTTTTTTGCGTTAATACGGCTTTTGCCTTTGCATCAATAAAATCTTTTATGTTAAAACCGGCTCGGCAAACGGCAAGGCATTTCAATTTTACGGTTAAAATTTCGTCAACGGAATTCAAATTTTCGTTAACCGATTTTTGAACGCTTGCATTGTCGGTTTCAAAACTTGCGTTTTGTATTTTTTCGATTAGTTCGGTATTCAGAAAATCGGTAAAATAATCGGCAGCTTTTTTTAATCGTTCTTGTAAAATTTCATTCTTCTCGGCATCCGGATTTTCGTTTAATTTCGAGGAAACTTCTTTCAAAAAATTCAGTGCAATTCCCGAAATTCTCGGTAAATATTTTTGTTTAATTTCCGATATTATGCTTTCGAGATTTCCGGTGAAATTTCCGGAATATGCTTTTAACGTTTTTTCAAAAACAGAAAACCTGTATGTAAGTTGTTTGTAGTTAAACAGTTCATTAATGAGTTCTTTTTGATATTCGTGAATTGCATTTTTCAGAACATTTTCGTCGGGCGGATTTTTTTCTGTTTTTTTTGTGAAACTGTAAACTTCTTCGTCGCAAATAATTGCACTTTCGGATATTTTGGAGCTTAAAACCAAACCTTCCAATGTTTTGCACCGGCTTAAAGCCACGTAAGTTTGCCCGTGAGCAAAAGCGGCGGCGGCATCAATTACGGCTTTTTCAAAAGTTAAGCCCTGGCTTTTGTGTATGGTAATTGCCCACGCCAATCGCAGCGGAAATTGCGTAAACGAGCCGATAAACTCTTCTTCAATTTTGCCGGTTTCTTTATTTATTTTGTATCTGATGTTTTCCCATGTTTCTCTGCCGGTATCAATTTCTTCAAAATCATTTTCGCATTTTACGGTAATCGTATTTTCTTCGAAACCGGTAATTATGCCTATTTTACCGTTAAAATAACGCTTTTCGTACGAGCTGTCATTTTTTACGAACATCACTTGTGCCCCTATTTTCAGTTCCAAATCAAAATCGGCGGGGTAGGCATATTCCGAAAATGTGCCTTGTACTGTTGCCTGAAATTTGTGTGTTTTTCCTTTTAATTCTTTCAGCTTTGCTTGATTTATGATATTTGCCGAATTGTTATGCGTTGTAAGTGTTATGTATCCGCTTTTATCCGGCGGTTTAAAATCCGGAATGTAGCGTTCGTGCAGCAAGTCGTACGATTTCTTTGTCAGTTCGTCGTTTCTTATTTCATTAAGAATTTTTATGAAGGTATTATCCTGTTGCCGGTAAATATGTTTCAGCTCTACGGTAATAAAGTTTGTTTCGTTAAGTGCCTTACTGTTAAAAAAATACATTGATTTGTAATACGGGCTTAACAAGAGCATCTCTTCTTGTTTAACGATCGGTGCAAGTTGTTGAAGGTCGCCTATCATCAACAGTTGCACACCGCCGAAAGGCAAAAAACGATTTTTGTATTTTCTTAACGTTTCGTCAATTGCATCCAAAATATCGGCTCTTACCATCGAAATTTCGTCAATTACCAACAAATCTAATGTTTTTATAATGTTTATTTTTTGCTTGTTGAATTTTTGTTTGAAATTCGGATTTTCAATTTTATGCCCGGCAACTCTTTCGGTAATTATAGGTCCGAAAGGCAATTGAAAAAAGGAATGGATGGTAACACCGCCCGCATTAATTGCCGCTACTCCGGTAGGTGCTGTTACGATGGTTCGTTTTACGGTCTTGAACCTCAAATTTTTCAGAAAAGTTGTTTTCCCCGTTCCGGCTTTTCCGGTAAGGAAAATATTTTTGTTCGTATATTGAACAAATTTTTCGGCTAATTTTAATTCGGGATTTTCAGGCATCGGGCAGCAGCAAAATTTAAACTGTACAAATTTAGAAAAATTTATGCACTTGTTTCTTGTTCCTACAGAAATAATTTCAAAAAATTGTTGATAATTTTAATGTAAAATTTCGTCAGTTTTCGTATAAATCCGGTAAAAATATTTTCGGCAGGCGGCAAAAATACCAATGCGGCGAGGATGTATGACGGGGATATTTTTTTCATTTTTAAATTATTGCGAAAAATTTCGGAATAAAAATTATACAAGCCGTAAGCAATGCCGCTGTTGCCGAAATTAAAACCGCACCGGCCGAAACGTCTTTTATGATTTTAATTTTCTCGTTGTAATCGGGTGATACAAAGTCGGATATGTATTCAATTGCGGAATTCAGCATTTCGAAAGCTGTTACCGAAGCGATTACGATGATTACGGCAAGCCATTCCGCAGGGCTTATTTTAAAAACAAATCCGGCGATAATTACGGCAATTGTCGCAAGAATATGGATTTTAAAATTTCGTTCGTTTTTAAATACGTGAATAATACCCTTGAATGCGTGTTTAAATGTTTTCATTTTTTATGAGTTTAATGAGTTAAAAGTTTAGTTTGTAAAGTTCAAAGTTTGTAAAGTTGAAAGTTTGTAAAGTTCAAAGTTGTTTTTTAGTCTCGGTGTGAATAATTTTTCTGAATACGAAAAGTATTATTAACCGAGTGTCTGTTTGTTCTTTATTCACGCCGAGACTTTTAATACAAAATTCTTGACTTTACGGACATACTTTTAATTAAATTTTTTGAATTTTTCCCGAATTATCGGTTTCTTTATTTTTTGTTGTATTTATTTTATTCCAATCTACGTTTCTTGATAAAAGCATAATAAGCGCAAGTATTATGAACAAGCCGATACTGCCTATTAATAACGAATAATCCTGCATTTGAATTATAACGAAAATAAAAGTGTACAGTACGGCAAGTATTCCTGTGATTAAAAGTGTTAAAGTTTTTGATTTTAAGATAGTTCCGGTATATGCCGATATAAGAAACAGGGTTGCTCCCGCCGATATTAAAAATGCGTAATTAAAATTGAGTTGTTCGGTTATTGACAGCAACAAAATATAAAAAATTACCAGTGCCGCACCTGTTAAAATGTATTGTACGGGGTGAATAAATTTCTTTTTCAAAATTTCGGTAAAGAAAAAAGTAATGAATGTGAATAAGATAAACAATACGGCATATTTTATCGAACGCATAATTTTTTGATAATTATCGACCGGCAGGAGTAAATCCGTTCCGAAAGCGGAATTGTCGAAATTGTATTGTTTATTTGTCCACATTTGCGGGAAATTACGGTTTAAATTTAAAACTTTCCAGTCAGCCGTGAAACCGGTTTGGTTATTTTTTGAATTATTCGGTAAAAAAGCACCGTTGAAACTCGGGTTTTTCCAAGGCGATTTTATGTGAACTTCGGTAATTTTGCCTGCCGGAATAAAGTATAATTTTCGGCTGCCTTTTAAGTTAAGGTTTAATGAAAAATTGTAGGCAGCCGGATTTTCGGGGTCGATTTTCGGCAGTTTTGCATGTACGCCTTTTGAAATAATATCGGGTGCCGAACTTCCGGGGTTAAATAATGTTTGTTTTTTGTTCAAATTCAAAATTAATTCGTTTTCTATGCCTCTTAAATCGCTTATTCCTAAACTTAATGATGCTTCGTTCCACAAGATGTTTTCGGGATTCAAATTTAATTTTTCGATGTTTACGGGTTTAAATGTTCCGTTAATTTTTAATTTTGAATTATAAACAACGGTTTCATAAATGTTTCTGTGTTTTTTCATCGGAAAAACTTCACCGTTTATTTGTAAATTTTCCGGAAGTATGTAAATGTACTCTTTGTATTTTAAATATTTGATGCTTTTGTCTTCCTGAATTTGTTTTTCATAACGAAAGTAGGGAATTGTAATTACGGGACCTGTAATTGTTTGGGCATTTCCCCATTTTGAGCTGATGTCGCTTACGGCATCCGATTGCAGGTTTTTCCGCTCTTTTGCAAGATTTGAAACCATTGATGTTGAGGCAATTAAAATAAGACCGATAAAGGTAATGATGCCTAATTTTACGTAAATGTTGTTTTTTAATTCTTCCATAATTTTGTTGTTTTAAAAGTGCTTTGTAGTACAAAGTTAATAGATAAAAAAATTATTTTTGTTCTTTAATCAGTTTTTCGAGTGCGTTAAGATGTTCCGAAAAAGCCGCTTTGCCTTTTTCGGTTGCCCGATATGTCGTTAAGGTTTTTCTTCCGGAAAAAGTTTTATTGTATTCTGTGTATTTTTTATTTTCGAGGGCACGCAGGTGCGAAGCAAGGTTCCCGTCGGTAAGGTTTAAAGTGTCTTTCAAGGTGTTGAAGTCAACTTTTTCGTGTATCATTAAAATTGACATAATACCGAGTCGAACCCTGCTTTCAAAAAATTTGTCGATATTTGAAATAATTGATTTCAAGTTTATTGTTCGATTTTTTCCTTTATTGTTTTAATTAAATTTTGATACGCTGCTTTTAATTTTGAAATTGTGCTTGTATCGGGCATATTATTTTTTTGAAAGTCGGAATTTTGTTTCATTGTAAGTAATATTTTCAATGAAGTGTGATAATCGTTGAGTTCGGCTTGTTTTTGAGAAATTTCGGCGAGTAATTTTGTTATTTTCTCGGTTTTTGAATTAAAAGAATTTTCATTTTCGCTTAATTTTTTGAATATTTTTTCTCTTAACACACTGTCTTGAATAATTTCGATTCGTTGATAAGCCGCAGTGTAATAATTTTGATTGTTTTCAAAAAAACGGTTAAGGTCTTCCGTTTTGTCGGAAGTTTTATCTTTTAAACTTTCTAAAGAATCTTCCAATGCCTTTAAATCTTTGTTTTTTTCAAGAATTTCGTTGTATAATTCGGAAATTAAATCCGGATTGCTGCGTTTGTAGGATACAATATCGTCGGTAACGGATTTTTCTTCGAAGGCATCGGGAACATTTTGTTCGTTTCGTTCGCAACCGGCAAAAAAACTTGCCGAAAGAATAATAAGGGTGATTAAAAATAAACTTTTCATAATTCTGAATTTAAGATTTATATTATAATCGGACTAAACTGCCGTGCTTGCTGAGCTTATCGAAGTCAGTTTGTCATTATTCGATTGTTGAGCTTGTCGAACGGTTGTTGAGCTTGTCGGTTGTTGAGCTTGTCGAAACAATCGTTGTCTAAATGTCATCATTAACCTGTTAAATTATTTTCTTTCATATTTAAAATACATTAGGGCACCGTAAATAATGTGCATTACACCGAAACCGAGTGCCCAATACCACAATCCGTAACCGATATCGATGCAGGCGAGCAGCCCGATAATAATTTCGGTAATTCCCAGCCAACGGACATCTTTATGTGTGTATTTTGATGCGTTAACAAGAGCAAGACCGTAAAAAATAAGACTTGTTCCGGCAATGATAAATGCGGCACCGTGCCACAATAAAATAAGGACGAAAAAACCGCCTGCAGTTAAGGGAATTAACAGATTTATAACTAAAAGTTTTGCTGTTTTACTCCAAATTTTCAGTTTTTTTGCTTTGGCATTTTTATAAGTGAATATAAAACCGAAAAGAAGAGCGAAAAATAAGACAATCAGTGCATCTGCAAATAAAACGACAATCATTTCGATACTTAAATCAGACGTTTCGATAATAAACGATTTTCGTTGAAAGGCATTAAAAATATAAATATACCAATAGGCAAATGCGGCTCCGAGAAGGGCAAAAATACCGGCAAAAATTCCTGCTAATCCGCTTAGTGACAAGAAACTTGATGAGCGTTCCATGATGGAACGTATTTCGTTTAAATTGTCAAGATGTTTTTGTTTTTCATCACTCATTGTATTTTGTTTAAAAGTGCTTTGCAATGCAAAGTTAAGGTTTATTTTTTAATTTGCAAATTTTATCCGAGATTATCCGCAAAATTCGCGTCATTCGTGTTCTGTTTTTATAATTACCTTATATCCGTAGATTTATATTTAAAGGATTGATAGTCAGGGCTTAATCTTTCGAATTAAAGTGATACGAATTGTTAATTAACTTCCTGTAAATTAATACAGTAAAGCCCTCGTGAATTTAAGGTAAAGATACCAAAGATTTTTGCAGAAAAATTTTGTTTTTGGTAATATGATCTTAAATTTTAATGCCGAAAAGAATAACATCATCGGTTTGTTCAAGATTCCCTTTCCATTTATTGAAATATAATTCAACAATTTCTTTTTGCTCGGTCATGTTTTTGTTTTGAATATTCAGTAACATATTCTTAAAGCGTTTATTCATTAATTTTTTTCCGAGATTTCCGCCCATTTGATCGACAAAACCGTCGGAAAAAAGATAAATCGTATCGCCTTTTTTTGCTTTGAAAGTTTGCATTTTAAAAGGTTGAAAAATCGGATACATACCGATGTGCATTTTGTCGGGTTTAAAATGGAATAATACATGGGTTTCCGAATCGGTTACGGAATAATCGGAATTTTCAAAATTTGAGAATTGTTTTTTGTCTCGGATAAGAAAAATCGGATTTTTTGCTCCGGAAAATTGTATTTCATTTGTTTTAAAATCAATAATAATCAGTGCCAAATCAATTCCCGAAACGGAAACGGAATCTTCGACACCCTGTTTGAGAGACGTAATTACTTTGTCTCGTAAAATATTCAGAATTTCTCCGGAATTTAATTCATTTTCGGTTTCGTTGATAATATCGTTAAGTGAAGAAATTCCGAGAACACTCATGAAAGCACCCGGTACCCCGTGTCCGGTACAGTCGCCGGCAACAATTACCGTTTTGCCGTAATGTTCGGCAAACCAATAAAAATCACCGCTGACAATATCTTTCGGTTTGTAAAAAATAAAATGGTCCAAGTTTTCGGGCAATTTGTTATTGTCCGGCAATATGGCTTCCTGAATACGACCGGCATATCGAATGCTTTTCATTATTTCTCCGTTTTGATATTCAATTTGTTGTCTTTGTTTTTCATTTATTTCAAGCTGTTTGGATATGAATTTATTAAGGTAATATTGTGTTTCAACAACGACAAAAAAACTTAAAGCAAGGGTTACGTATTTTAGATATTTTGCATGAAAAAGAACCATAGGGTCGTCAACATATTCGGGTACCGACCATGAAAAGAAAAATATCGTTAATAAAAAGAAAAACGAAAACAAAATTATTTCAATAATGACAAATTGATTTCTGCTTAAGTATATAAATCCGAAAATTTTCAGTTTCATGATAAATCGGTTTAAAAAGATTATTATCTTTGGAGGAAATATTTCTCGCAAACAAATTTACCTAAATTTAATTTAAAAATGAATTTCTTTAAGAAAATAAAAAATAAAACAAAAACTCAGCTTGTTTTTGTCAGCGGATTATTATTCGGTATTATCCCGTTTTTATTTATTGTGTACTTGCTTTTGGGGCCTTTGGTTAGGGTCATTAAAAAAGATTTTTCTTCCGAAAAGATGATTGTAATAAGCGAAACGCTTAATATTCGTTCCGATAAGGGTAAAAATTCCTATGTTATCGGCTCTTATCCGTTCGGTACGGAAGTTAATGTATATCAAATATTTGACAATAATTGGGCGGAAGTTTCGGTGGGTGATAAAAAGGGTTATATGTCTTTTGAATATTTGGTTTTGCCGGAAACGTTTTATATTATAGAAGGTATGTTCGGGAATAAAAATGCCAAAAAATTAATTGCTTCGACCAAATATCGAATTGCTGTTTCGAATTATTTAAAGGCGAATAATTTTACGTCGAAAATATCGAAAAACGAACGGGAAAAACTTTACGGAAAAGGTACCGATAAAGAAATGTGGCAAATTTTTGCCGAATCGCCGAAATCGGAATTTAATTCGTTTTGCTACGGCGATTACAACGGCGATAAAAAGAGAGATGCGGCTTTTATTCTTACAAATATTAAAAACGGAAAACGAAAATTGATTATTTTGGAAATAAATAAAGATACGCCCGGAAGATACGGAAATTTACTTGACTCAAAAGATTTAAACGAAGATTATTTGTTTGTAAAAAATATTCCGAAAAGGACAAAAATGATTGTTAACGACAGTTTGCAAAGAATTGATATTGACGGTATTCTAATCGGAACGAATCGGTCGAAAACATTTAACGATATTGATACTCTGATGATTTATAACGGCAGAGAATTTGATTATTTTCCGCAAGAGATAAAAGACGAAGAGTATTAAAAAACCGTCCGAAATTTCTTATTTTTCGGAATAAGTCGATCTCGGACGGTTAAAATAATACTATTTTTTTATAAATTTAAGATTTTCTGTTTTGCCGGAATTTATGTTTTGTGTTGTAATAAAATATATACCTGCCGGTAATTTTTCAATATTTATTTTATAAAAATCAGAATTTTTTGCATTAAATTTTGCAATTTCTTTACCCGAAACGGTAAGCAATGAAATATTATAGTTGTTGTTTTCGGGAAATTTAATGTTTATACTGTTTGTTGCCGGATTCGGTAATACCGTAACAGAATTTGTTTTAATATTATTTACCGAAGCAAATCCTGCATCATATTTAAAAACTGTACCTTTGTCATTATCGCCGCCGATATTTGTTGTTCCGTAAAGATAACCGCCGGCTCTTACAAGCGGTGCTTCGGGATCTGACCCGTCAGTTCCGTCAAAATCATAAATGTCGGTTATCACTAAATTATTTTTTGTTACCGTAAATATATTTCCCACATCGTCGGCACCTCCTTGTGAGGCAGTTCCGTATAATATATTATTTACTTCGATAAGTCCGCATTTGGGAGTTGCACCGTTACTCCAATTAAAACTTGAATAAGAATAATCGGAAGTATTACTTTTATTTAATTTAAAAACTGTACCGTTATTGCTGTCACCTCCGGATTGTGTTGTTCCGTAAATATAATCTCCTGATATTAAGAGTGTTCCTTCTAAATCTTTTCCGTCGTTATTGCTTCCGAAAGCATGTAAAACAGAGAAATTATTTCCGTCTTTGTCAATTTTAAAGAGCGTTCCTCTGCCGTTTTGCCCGCCTGTAAGAGTTGTTCCGTATAAAACATTACCTTCCGAAACCAGTGAATGCCAAGGATAATATCCGGTAACAGTTCCGAAATCATGTATTTTTGTGTAAGTATCCGAGTTTATTTTTATTTTAAATATTGTTCCGTGATTGTTATCCCCGCCCATTTGAGTCGTTCCGTATATGTATGTTCCGTCTGTTGCGGTAATTGTAGGGTTTCTGCCGCTTGTACTGCTTTCAAAATCTTTAATTTTAGTAAACGTATCATCATTTTTGCTTATTTTAAACAAAACTCCTTCGTTACTTGTTCCGCCGAAAAGTGTTGTCCCGTAAATATAATCGCCGACATTTAATAATGACGATAAAGATTCTCCGTTACTTGAAGACAAATCAATAATTTTAGTGTAAGAATTGTCATCTAAATTAATTTTAAAAATTACACCTTTATCATTTGTTCCGCCGGAAGTAGTTCCTCCGTAGATATACGAGCCGTTTTGAACTAATTCACAAAGTGAATAAGACCCGTCCGAACCGTTGAATGTGTGAATGGTTGTTAATTGTGCTTTTACAGTCAAAAAACTTAAAAGCAAGATTGCTGTTGATAATAAGATTTGTTTTTTCATTTTATTTGTTTTAAAGATTTATAAATAAGAAGTTTTTTACCAAATTATTTCGGAACCTTCATTTAAAATTATTTCTTTGTTGTTGTCCGAAACGGCTTTAATTATATAAATATAAGCTGTTCCCCGGTTCAGGTTTTTGTCGAGATAAATTGTATCGTTGTTGCTAAATGTTTTTAATAAAGCAGTTTTTCCGTTGCTGTTTTTTTTGTATAGTTTAATTTTTTTAATATGTTTATTCAGCGATTTTTTCCAAGAAATTTCAATACCGCTATTTCTTTTTATTAAATTTACTATCAGGTGAATTCGGGGCTTGTAACGATATGTAACGGCTCTTGCTCTGCCGGCGGATACTTTGTTTCCGAATCCGATACTTTCGATTTCATATATATATTTTCCTTCCGGACGAGAAATCGTGTCAATAAAATAATTTTGCGAGAGTTTGTTTTTATTCAGTTTAAATTTTTTGCCGCTTGGATTTTTCAGATATACGTTCTTGGCAAATGTTTTACCTTTTTCTGGCGGAATCCCAAATCGT
>CAZCPV010000006.1:13225-28483 GCA_964500765.1 uncultured Draconibacterium sp. | reverse complement strand
AAGATACCGTGCGGCAACCGGTAAAAAAGACAAAACAAAGTAAATCGTCTCTCCGGGGCAATAACGTAAGTCGTCTCTCTGAGGCGACAAAGTAAATCGTCTCTCTGAGGCGACAATCGTAAATCATCTTTTTAAGGCGATAACCGTAAGTCGTCTCTCCGAGAGGCGACAAAGTAAATCGTCTTTTTAAAGGCGATAATAATAAATCGTCTCTCGGAGGCAATAAAAAGCAATCATGCCGCATACTTTTGCGGCATTTTTTATAAAAATGAGTTTCGCAAACACATATTTCAAACGCTTTAAAACCGAAAAAGAATTAATTTCGGAAAAACCGGAAACCGATTTATTTTTAAGTATCGTAATCCCCGCTTTCAACGAAAATGAATTATGCAAATCGCTGCAATCAATAAAAAATTGTGAACTTCCGGAAAAATCCGTTGAAGTAATTGTTGTTATCAATTCCTCAAAAAATACGGAAGAAAAAATAAAAATAAAAAACCGTGAAACCTATAAAAAAGCACTCGAATTCGCACAAAAAAACAGCAGTCTGCAATTAAAATTTTTTATCTTAAATTTTGAAAATTTTCCGCCCAAATTTGCCGGTGTCGGATTAGCCCGAAAAACAGGAATGGATGAAGCATTACATCGTTTCAATTCCTTAAAAAAACCGCAAGGACTGATAGCCGGATTCGATGCCGATGCCGAAGTTGAGAAAAATTATCTCGTTGAAATTGAAAAATATTTTACGAAATTTCCGAAAATAAAAGCCGCTTCAATTTATTTTGAACACCCGATTCAAGGCAATAATTTTCCGAAAACAATTTATAAAAACATCATAAATTATGAACTTCACCTGCGATATTTTGTTGAAGCACTGCGTTTTGCAAATTTCCCTTTTGCTTTTCATACCATCGGTTCAAGTTTTGCGGTTCGTGCCGATATTTACGCCCGGCAAGGCGGAATGAACCGAAAAAAAGCCGGTGAAGATTTTTATTTTCTGCAAAAAATTATCCCCTTGGGAACTTACGGCGAAATAAATTCAACCAAAGTAATCCCCTCGCCTCGCCTGTCCGACCGTGTTCCTTTCGGCACCGGTGCGGCGATTTCAAAAATGATAAAAGAAAACAAAAACGATTTCGGAACATACGATTTTGAAACATTCATTCTGCTGAAACAGTTTTTTTCAAAAATAGATACCTTTTACAACAATTTTTCATATCACGAAATTGACGATAAAATGAAATCTTTTCTGAAAAAAAATAAGTTTGAAGAAGATTTAAAAAAAATCCTTGCAAACAGTCCGAACTTAAAAATTTTCAAAAAACGCTTTTTCGATTGGTTTAATGCTTTCAGAGTTATTAAATTTTTAAATTTCGTTCACGAAGAGTATTACACAAAAAAAAATGTCCGCTCCGAAGCCGAAAAATTACTGAAATACCGGCATCCCGAAATAAAAATTCCCGAAACAGAAAAAGAATTATTACTTTTATATCGAAAAATACAACATAAGTCGTCTCTCTGAGGCGACAGTAAATCGTCTCTCCGAGGCGATGTAAGTCGTCAAAGCAACATAAATAACTAAAAATGAAAAAAATGAAAAAAAACCTATTTTTAATTGCAATTATCCTTTTCGGCTTTACCGGAAAAGCACAAACCGGCGACAGCAGTCAAAATTCGCTTTTGTGGAAAATTTCAGGAAACGGATTAGAAAAACCGTCTTATATTTTCGGCACTATTCACATAATACCGAAAGATGATTTTTTCTTTACTGACCTGATGAAAGAAAAATTTGACAGTTGCAAGCAGTTAATTCTTGAAATTGATATAAATCTTTCTTTGGCAGAACAAATAAATGCTGCAAAACAAATGTTCCTTCCCGAAGGAAAAACCCTGTTTGATTATATGTCGAAAAAAGATTCCGCCGAGTTCAATACCTATATGCTCGACAGTTTAAAAATAAAAAAATCAACCTACAAAAAATTGCTTAAAATAAAACCTTTATTCGGTTCGGGTCTGGTAATCAAAGAATTAATAGGAAAAACAAAAACCTACGAAGAAGAACTTAACAAAAGAGCCAAAAAAAACGGCATGGAAATTTCGGGTTTGGAAACGCTTCAATTTCAATTGGATTTAATTAATAATATAAGCATCGAAGACCAAATTAAGATGCTTTTTGAAGATGAACTCTCGGGAGACCCCTTAGATGTTTATAACGAAATGCTTAAAGCATATAAAAATCAGAACTTAAACAAATTGAACAAATTGATTGATGCCGACGATTCAATGTCAAAACTCGGTGATGATTTTCTGAAAAACAGAAACGCCGATTGGATTTCGAAAATTGAAAAACGGATAAAAGAAAAACAAACATTTATTGCCGTAGGTGCCGGACATCTTGCCGGAAACGACGGTGTTCTGAATTTATTAAAACAAAACGGTTATATTGTTGAACCCGTAAAATAAAAATTATGGAAGTAAATTTAAGATTATTAAAACAAAAGTTTCCGAATTTTGAAAAACGTATGTTGAAAGACATGCTTTCTCACGGTATGATAAAAGAAGTTCCCGGCGGTATGGAAGTGATACGTTACGGGCAGTATATGAAGATGTTACCGATTGTATTAGACGGTGTAGTAAAAGTTTACAGTCAATATGAAGACAGAGAATTTCTGCTGTATTACATTCAATCGAATGAAAGTTGTATAATGTCTTTATCTGCCGTAATAAACGATACACCGAGTAAAGTTTTTGCAACAACGGGAACAGATTCGACAATTATGATGTTTCCGGCAAAAATTGTTAAAAAATGGATAAGGGAATACGGTGCTTTTAATTCATTATTTTATCATTTATACGACAATCGCTACAACGATTTAATTGAAACATTAAACCAAGTTCTTTTTGAGAAACTCGATAAACGTTTATACGATTTTCTTTCGGAAAAATCAAAAGTAAGCGGTTCGGATACCATTCGTATTACCCATAAAATTATAGCGGAAGAAATCGGAACGGCAAGAGAAGTGGTAAGCCGAATATTAAAAAAATTAGAAACCAACAAACAAATTGAACAAGGAAAAGGGTATGTAAAAATTCTGAAATAAAGTAAAATACAATATTATTTCAAATATTTTTCTTTCCAAATTTTAAAAAAATCAGGCATATTCAATTCTAATTCACGATTTTTATTCATAAATACCTGAACGGTTTCCGCTGTTAAAATTAATTGTTTATCCGATTTTCGATACATCTCATAAGTGAAAATAATTTTGGCTGCGGGACTGTCGTGTAAAGTTGTTTTTACAATTATTTCATCTTCATAAAACAGTTGATTTTTATAATCAATATCCAATTTTACAAGCGGAATCATAAAACCGTGGTTTTTATAAATATCCATATAAGATATTCCGTATTTTTTACCGAATGCTTCGCGTGCATCTTCCAAATACTTAACATAATTGCCGTGCCAAACTATACCCATGGAATCAACTTCACTGAATCGAACTTTAATTTCGGTTTCCCCGCTTACGGTTTTCCCTGTTAACAATTTATGTTTTTTCATTTTTTACATCGTAAAATTGTATGACTTACGCCCACATTTTCAACTATTTCGATAACACGCAAACCGGCTTCTTCCGTCAAACGAACCATATCTTCGGAATGATACATCCGACTGTTTCCGTTGGCAATGCAGGTAAAATACAAAGAAGTGGCATGCAAACTGTAAGTTGATGCTTCAAAACGCTGCCTGTCCCAAAGCGTTTCCATAATATACAATTCGGCATTTTCGTCCATGGCATCGCGGGCATTGCCGATAAGGTTTACAACCTCTTCTTCGGAAAAACAATCTAAAAATTGACTCATCCAAATAATGTCATATCCTTTCGGGTAAGGTTTTGAAAAATCCAGTAAATTTATCGGAAAACCGTTAATTCTGTCTGAAAGTCCGGCTTCTTTAATATTTTTCTCGGCATCGTTTAATTGTCCGGGTAAATCCAAAATCGTAATTTTTACATTTTTATCATACGAAGCACATTTAATTGCAAACTTTCCGGTATTTCCGCCTACATCCAGTATTTTTTTCGGATTATTTTTAAAAAGAAGAGACATAACTTCCGGAAAAGAATCGTCGGAATAATAATGGTCGAAAGCAAACCAACTTTTTCGAAATTGCTCGGGCATTTCGGCAAGTGCTTCATAAACCGTTGACCATGAGCCGAATTCCTTATGCAGCCCTGCCGGCTTTCCTTCTTTTATCGCCTCTTGAAGATGAAAAAAACCCTTATAATTTACGTCATGCGTAAAATCGGTATTTACTCTTGTTAATTTATCGGTATTCATAAAATAGCCCGTTTTGGTCAAAAACCATTTATCGTTTTTTACCCTTACCAATTCCAAACTCAATCCGGCTTCAAGCAAAACCAAGGCACCGTATTCGGATATTCCGGCTTTTTCAGCTATTTCCGAAACGGATTTTCCGTTTTTTTCTGTTCTTAAATACGATAAAATGCCGAAATCTCTTAATGCCTTTGCCGCTTGAAACATAATCGGGGCAAAGGCAATTTTTTGAGCATCGGTTTTTGCCTGTAATGCCGACTTATTATCATTTCCGTAATTTCTTGCCATACTGTTAAATTAACAATTTGTAAATAATTCAATCTCAATCTTCCTCAATCTTTTTCAATCCCTTTCAATCCCCCTCAATCCGTTCAATCCGTTCAATCTTCTTAAACCTTCCAAAAGTTATAAAAATTAAACCATTGTGTCGGGTATTTTTTCAACATTTTTTCCAGTTCTTTGACATATATTGCTTGTTTATCAAAAATTTCTTGTTTTCGTTTTTTTAAATTACCGGGGTAATCAACAAAAATCGGTTTCATTGCAAAAAAATGGTAGTGCCGTTTTTTTTCTCTGAAAGCCGTTGCAAAAGAAACCGGAACACCGTATTTTGCCGCCAAATGGAAAGGTCCTGTCGGAAATTTTGCTTTTTCCCCGAAAAACAGCTGTTCAAAAGTTTTGGCTCCTTCGGTAAAACGGTCGCCGTGCATTACCAAAATACCTTTTTCTTTCAATACCTCATCAATTTTTTCCATGTGTGAGCCGTCTTCCGACAAAGGAATTATTTCAACTTTATTCTTCCCTTCGGTATCCTCCAACAGTTCTTTAATTTTTTTATTTTCGGAATCCAACATCAAAATATAAATTACTCCTTCATAGCGTTCGAGCAATTGTCCGGCAATTTGCCAACTTCCGATATGTGCGTTTACCAAAATACCGCCTGTTTTGTTTTTTATCATATTTTGAATAACTTCCGCATTGGTGTGTTCGGTTGTATATTTTGAAATTAACCCGGATAAAATTGCCGTTTTGTCAATAAGAATTTGCCCGAAAACAAAAGAGTTTTTATAAACCAAAAGTATTGATTTTAAAATACTGAATTTCAATCTTTTCCTAAATAAATAATAGTGCGATTTACTTGCTTTACGCGAAAAAATAACAAACCAAAAAGCAACAAAAAACAGCAAAACGTAAGCCGCATTTAATCCGATATTTTTTAATAAAAAAACAAAAATTTTATAACCGGTTAATCCGCCTTTTGTTTTGCCGTCCCATACTTCAGACATAGTGTTTTTAATTATTTATTCTCAATTTTTTCGGCAATAAAGTCGTAAAATTGTTGCAATGTTTTTACATCTTTCAGTTCTTCTCCTTTAATTTTTACACCGAATTCGGCTTCAACAATAACGACAATATCCACTACATCCAAACTGTCAATTCCCAAATCTTTGGTCAACAAAGCATCGGGTTTAATCAATTCTTCATCAATTTCAATTTCGTTTGTTAAAAACCGATTTACCTTTTCTTGTATTTCTTTTTTCTCCATATTAAATATTAGTCTTATTTAAAATAAAAATTAATTCCGGCACCTACTGTTGTAAAAGCCGGCTGATTAACGGCAATATTTACTTCAAAATTTACCGCATATTTGTTTGAAGGGTTAAACTCCAATTCAACCGGAACGTATGCCGGAAGATAAATTACAACTTGTCCGTTTGTTTGTTTATACGGTTCAATATCAACATCAATACCGCTTGTGAGATAAAAATCATTTAATTTTACCGAAGCAATTAAGTCCATATCTCCGCCGGCTCTGTGCCAATAATGCCCGCCTATTGTTCCGGAAATGTAAATTTTTCCCGAATTTATAAAAGCATTTTCAAAATCAAAACCGTAATACATTTGCCCCCATGCTTTTCCGACATTAATTCCTATATCGGTCGAATGTGTGGTTCCGTAGCCGAGATGAAAAAAGTAGGCAAATTGTTGCGGACCGGGCACGTAAGTCGGGTTAAAATTGTTTAAATCGGTAGCATAAACCGGGTTTACACCCAAAGACAACACATTTTTACTTAATGTTAAAGCCGTATTTCCGAACATGGTTTGTGCCTTTCCGGAAAAAGATATTAAAACGAATAGAGATAAAACGAGTAATTTTCTTTTCATAACAATCTTTTTTTTAGATTTTTTTAATTATTAAACTTGAATTTGTTCCTCCGAAACCGAAAGAATTTGATAAAAATGTACTGATTTTATGTTCTTTTGTTTCCGCAATTATATTAATATTTTTTGAAAATTCGTCAGGATTCTTAAAATTGATATTCGGAGCAATAAAATTATTTTGTGCCATTAATAACGAATAAATCACTTCACTTGTCCCTCCTGCCCACATTTCATGCCCCGTCATTGATTTTGTGGAACTTACGGGAATTTTACTTCCGAAAGTTTCAAAAATTGCTTGTGCTTCTTTCGAATCGCCTGCCGGAGTAGATGTAGCATGTGCATTAATGTAATCGATATCCGACGATTTTAAATTTGCATTTTTTAATGCCGATTCCATTGATTGTTTAAGACCTTCAACACTTGGATTTGAAATATGTTCGGCATTTGACGAAAAACCCCAACCGAGAACTTCGGCAATTATATTTGCACCTCTTTTTACGGCACTTTCATAGCTTTCAAGCACTATTACGGCAGCACCTCCGCTCGGCACCAGCCCGTCTCTGTCTTTGTCGAAAGGACGAAGAGCTTTTTCGGGTTCATCTTCTTTAACGGAAAAGGCAGCTAAACCGTCAAAACTTGCGGTAACTTCCGGATTTATTTCTTGTGCACCTCCGCATATAATAATATCTTGCATACCTTGTTTTATCATCATTGCGGCAATGCCTATTGTATGAGAACTGCTTGCACATGCACCGCTTACCGAAAAATTTATCCCTTTTACTTTGAAAATAACGGATAAATTCATGGTAACGGTTGAATTCATTTGCTGAAATATTCCGGCAGAGCCCATTAATGATGTATCTTTTTTTTCTTTAAAGGTTTCCCAACCGTCGATAACAGCTTTTGCCGAACTGTCGTTTCCGAAAAGTATTCCGGTTGTATTTGAGTTTAGGTCGTGTTGGGTTAAACCTGCTTGCAAAATTGCGTCTTTCGTTGCCATATAAGCATATTCGCCTTGTTCGGCAAGCCCTATACGCATTCGTCTCGACAAATATTGTTTCAGTTCGGGTCTTTCGAGTTTTCCGGTTAAACCGGAACGAAAACCCACAGCTTTTCTTTGTTTATCGAAAACAATTCCCGATTTTCCTTCATATAAAGATTTGCTGACGGTTTTTAAATCCGTTCCCAAAACCGAATAAATTCCCATCCCTGTTATTACTGCTCGTCTCATGTTACTGTTTTTTTAATTCAGTTTGAAAGTTACCGGAATTGAGTACCATACACTTACTTTTACTCCGTTTTGTTCTCCGGGTATAAAATCGGGCGAACTTTTAACAACCTTAATTGCCGCATTATCAAGCAAGGGATGCACTCCTTTTTGAATTTCAATTTTTCCGACTTTTCCTGTTTCGGTAACTTCAAATCTTATAAAAATCGTTCCTTGTATTCCTTTACTCCTTGCTGTTTTCGGGTATTCAACGTTTTCTGCAATATATCTTTTCAGGGCTGTTATACCTCCGGGAAATTCAGGCATTTTCCTGACATAAATAAAAGTTTGTTTTCGAAAATCTAATGACAAAGGATACCAAGTATCGGCAATTTTATTATTAACTTTACCCGGAATAAAATCGGGTAAAGAAGATATTACATTTAACGCAATAGAATCAATACGTTTATTTATCCCTTTAAGAATTTTTATTTTACCGATTTTACCGTCTTTTTTTACCTGAAAAACAAGATATAAATAATCTGAATCTTCTTTGTTTTTTATAAACGGTTTGAATTTTTCATCAAGAAAAGAATATATTTTTTTATCTCCTTCCGGATATTTTGCTCTTTGCACTTTTACGGATTTATTTTTAAAATTAATATCTGATTGATACCAAACATTTATAAATTTACCTTTTACTTTAACCGGTTCAAGTTCAGGTAAATTCTTAACTAATCTCATTGCTTCATTCCGAAAAATATAGTCTCCGGACAGAATATTTATTTTATCAATTTTACCGTTTTTTGTTAATTCGAATTTTACTTTTACAGTACCCGTTTTCCCGGCATAAAGAGCTTCTTCCGGATATATTAAATTTTCCGAAATGTATTGATATATATTTTTTTTAAGATGTAAAAATTTTGGTTTTCTTTTCGTATAGTCAAATATCGGCTCTTCAAATACTACCGGCAATTCAAAAACCATATCGGCAGGAACTCCGTTTTTTTCACCGGGTTTAAATTTCGGAAAAGATTTAATTACCCTTACGGCTTCTTTATCAAGAAGCGGATGTATTTTTTTAACAACTTTAACTTTGCCTATTTCCCCGGTTTTTGTAATCTCATATTCAATATCCATGGTTCCGTATGCATTCGGATTTCTTAAATTAGCAGGATACATAAAATGTTCCGTAAAATATTTCATTATTTTATCATTACCGCCGGGAAATTCGGGAAGTTTTCTGTTTTCATTATTAAGATTCGGAATATCAAATGTAATCGGTATAGAATACCAAACTCTAACCGGTTTTCCGTTACTTTCAGCGGGTTTAAATTTAGGCAATGACTTAAGAACTCTGATTGCTTCATTGTCCAAAAGCGGATGAACTTTTTTAATAACCTCAACAGGTCCTATACTTCCGTCTTTATTTACAACAAATCGACAAAAAATCCTTCCTTCAATACCTGACTCACGAGCTGCTTTGGGGTAAATAATATTTTGTGCTATATATCTTTTTAAACCAATCATTCCGCCCGGAAATTCAGGCATTTGATTTGCATACACATAAATTGAATCGCTGTTATTTTGTTTGTCCGGAATCGTTTGTTGAGCATTTCCGAAAAAAACCAACAAATTTAATCCTAAAAAAACCATTACGGTATTTAAAAATAATTTCATTTTATTTATGATTTAATAAATTCCTCCGTTTACAGAAATAGTTTCACCCGTGATATATGCCGATTTTTCGGAAGCTAAAAAACTGACTAATTCCGCCACCTCTTCCGGTTTTCCGAAACGTCGCATCGGAATTATTTTTTTCAATTCTTTTTCGTCTAAATCTGCCGTCATATCGGTTTTTATAAATCCGGGTGCAACAGCATTAACGGTAACTTTTTTGGGTGCAACTTCTTGTGCCAGTGCTTTGGTTGCTCCTATAATACCTGCTTTTGCCGCCGAATAATTGGTTTGCCCGGGCATACCTTTTAAACCGGATAAAGATACGATATTGATAATTCGCCCGAATTTATTTACCAGCATATCTTTTAACACACGCCGCGTAATGTAAAAAAAACTGTTTAAATTGGTATTAATCACATCATTCCATTCATCATCGCCCATAAAAACCTGTAAATTATCTTTTCTGATTCCGGCATTATTTACCAAAATTTCAATATATTTTTCCGGATATTTTTTCGTAAATTTTTCGAATGCTTTTTCAATTTCTTCGGGTTTTGACACGTCAAATTGCAACAACTCTCCTGCACCGCCGCTTTCTTTTATTTCATGCAAAGTTTTTTCGGCTTCGTTTTTATTCGAGCGGTAATTTATTAAAACATACATTCCGTCGGCAGCAATTTTTTTACTTATCGCTTTCCCTATACCTCTTGAACCGCCCGTTATTAATGCAATTTTCATTTTTCTGTCTTATTTTCTTTTAAATAAATCCGAATTTATATCGCTTTCTGTTAAATATTTTTTGACTTTATCTATTGCCGAATACAAGGTTGAATCTTCTTTAAATTCAGGAATAATTTTTCTTATATTCTCATACAAAAATTGACCTGCACCGGATAGTTTATTCTTAACTTTCAAATATTCAATTGCCTGAACCAAAGTAATTGTTTCTATTGACAAAACTTCAAACGTATTTTGAATAACTTTTTGCGTAAGCAAGGCGGCATTTGTTCCCATGCTTACAACGTCCTGATTATCATTATTATTGGGAATACTGTGAACAGACATGGGATTGGACAGCGTTTGATTTTCGGCAACCGTAGAAACAGCGGTAAATTGTGCACCCTGCATTCCGAGATTCAGCCCCAAAGTACCGAGATTTACAAAGGGCGGCAAAATTTTATTCAGCTTATCGTTCATCAAAAAATTCAGCTGTCGTTCTGCCAACATAGATAATTTTGTTACGGCAATTTTTAGTTTATCGGCTTCCGAAGCAACATAATCACCGTGAAAATTTCCGCCGTGAAATACATTATTATTTTCTTTGTCGATAATCGGATTATCGTTTACCGAATTTATCTCGCTGATAAGAATTTCTTCCGAAAAAAGAACGGTATCGTAAACAGGTCCGAGAACTTGCGGAACACATCGAAGCGAATAATATTCCTGAACTTTATCTTCAAATACTTTTGTGTTATGATTGTTTCCGTTATACAAATAATCTTGTCGTTTTTTTATTAACTTACTCGAAGACAATATGTTTCGCATTTCTTCGGCAATACGCTCCTGTCCTTTGTGAAGTTTTACGCTGTTTAATTCGGAAGAAAAATGATCGTCGTATGATTTTACGATTTCATTTATAACAGAAGAAATAAGAACGGAAATAGTTAATAATTTTTTTGCGAATAGTATATTACTCAAACTTATTCCGGTCATAACCGAAGTTCCGTTTATAAGAGCCAAGCCCTCACGGAGTTTAATTTCAATCGGTTTTAAATTCAATTCTCTTAAAACATCGGCAGTATTTTGTTCTTTTCCTTTGTATCGAACCTTTCCTTCACCTGTTAAAGCCAATGCCAAATGCGAAAGTTGCACCAAATCGCCGCTTGCTCCCACTCCGCCGTGTTTGTAAATATTGGGATAAATACCGTAATTTAAAAAATCTTTTAACAACAGAACAACCGAAGTGTTTACCCCCGAATATCCTTTCAGCAAAGTATTCAGCCGAGCCAACATGGCAGCTCTTACACATTGTTCGGGTAACAATTCGCCGCTGCCTGCAGAATGGCTTCTGATAAGGTTGTATTGCAATTGAATTTGGTCGGCTTCGCTGATTTTATATTGAGCCATAGGTCCGAAACCGGTATTAATCCCGTAGATAACCTTATCCTTTGAAAATTCTTTTAAAAATTCAAAACTTTCCGAAACTTTTTTCAATGCAGTTTCCTCAATTTCAATTTTTTCATATTGAAATACAATACGATAAACATCACTTAATTGTAAATATTCCGTTCCTATTTTTAACATTTACGTTATTGATTTAATTTAAAATCCGATTTCTTTTTTACGAAAATCATTTTGTCGTTTTCTGAATGCCGCCATTTTTAAAGCGGTTACGGCTGCCTCATCGCCTTTATTTCCCAATTTTCCGCCTGCTCGGTCAAGTGCTTGTTGTTGTGTTTCGGTTGTTAAAACTCCGAAAATTACCGGAATATTTTGTGTTCTGTTAAGGTCGGTAATTCCTTGTGTTACACCCTGACAAATAAAATCAAAATGGCGAGTTTCACCTTGTATCACACAGCCCAAAACAATGACACCGTCCAAATCGGCACTTTTCAGCATTGACTGTGCACCGTAGGTTAATTCAAAAGTTCCGGGAACATATTCTTTACGTATATCTTTTTCTTTTACACCGTGTTTTATAAGCGTTTCAAAAGCTCCATTAAAAAGGGCTTCGGTAATTTTATTATTCCATTCCGAAACAACAATTCCGAAACGTAAACCGTTACCCGAAGGAACAGATTTTATATCATAATCCGATAAATTTTTTGTTGCCATAAATAAACTTTTAAAGAATTTTGAAGTCTTATAAAGAAAAACGTCTGCAAATGTACAACAAAAAGCCGGTCAGGAAAAAGATTTATATTAAAAATATGTACTGTAAATGTTGTATTCGATTATTAAAATCAGATTTTGAGAATAACGATATAAAAGTTTTAAATATCGGTAAAGGTTTTGCGGAAATAGAATATGACGATAAAATTATAACACAAGATAAAATCCGAGAAATTTTGTCGCTTTCCGAGCTTTCTCTTATAACAAATACGGATGAAAAAATTATCGAAAACCTTAAACACACCGTAAGAGAATTGATTTTTGAAATGAATAATGTTGATTCTATTGCAAAGAAATCTGATTATATTGTTGAAAAAACCGGGCTTAATTACAGATATTTATCAAATTTATTTTCAAAATACGAAAATACAACTCTTGAGAAATACATTATTAATCAAAAAATTATACGAATAAAACAACTGATTGAAGAAAATGAATTTACTTTAAGTGAAATTTCATATATGATGGATTACAGCAGCGTACAATACCTTTCGACTCAATTTAAAAAAATAACCGGCATGACTGTTTCCGAATATAAAGAACAGTTAAATTTGAACGATTTGAGTTAATAACAAATATTTTTTTACAAATTTTATAACTCTTTTGCAAAATTTCATAACAATTAATTTAATATATACACATACTTTTGCACTGTTGATTTACAAAAAATAACATACGATGAAACTGAAAAAAAATATAGCAATAAGCGAAAACGGTTTTTTATTTGACCCGAATTCCGGAGAATCATTTTCTTTAAACGAAACCGGAAAAAAAATATTAAGTATGCTTAAAGAAGGAAAATCCGAAGAAGATATTTCAAAATGGTTTATCAAAAATTATGAAGTTGAAGAATCCGTATTTGAGCAAAATTTTCAAGATTTTATAACAGTTCTTTTTAATTACAAAATTACGGAATAAAAGCATGAAAAAGAAAATCGCAGCATTATTACTTATTTTTACGCCAGTCTTTTTTGCTTTCGGAATAAGCTCGTTTTCGAAAATTTCCGGAAAAATTTTTAAAAACGACGGCATACGCCCTGCATCCGGTGTAACAATTGAATTATATACCTTGCCGGATAAAAAAGGTAAGAAAATCATACGTTTAATCAGTAACAAAAACGGAGAATTTACATCAAACAAAATGATTGATTTTTCTGCAGGTTTATATCCCGTATTAAACTTTAAAAATATTGAAAAACAGATGAAATTTCCGGCAAAAACAGGAAATTGCATGCTTTGTCACACAAAAATTAAACTTACCGCAGAATGAGACCTAAATACACAACAGCAGTTACCGGGCTGAACAATACCGACAATCCCGGACCCGGTGTTCCGGTTATAAGAGCACTTCGGGAAGCCAAAGATTTTGATGTTCGCATAATCGGACTTGCTTATGAAAATTTGGAGCCCGGAATTTACATGAAAAACATTTGCGACAAAGTTTATCAAATCCCCTATCCTTCAACAGGTTCCGATGAATTAATGCAACGAATCGAATACATAAACGAAAAAGAAAATTTAGATGTGTTAATTCCTAATTTCGATGCCGAACTCTTTACGTTTATGAAATCGGAAGAAAAACTTCGAGATATGGGAATCCGTACATTTTTACCCACCATTAAACAATTTGAAGAACGTCATAAATCAGAATTACCGAAATTCGGAGAAAAATACGGATTCGATATTCCTTTCAGCAAAACAATATTAAATCTTCAGGACATTAATAACATTCAATACGAATTTGATTATCCGGTGTTGGTAAAAGGAAAGTTCTATGATGCATATTTGGCATATAATCCGGCACAAGTAACGGAATTTTTTAATAAAATTTCAGCAAAATGGGGTGTTCCCGTAATTATTCAGCAATTTATTCGCGGAACCGAAGTAAATGTTATAGCATTGGGAGACGGCAAAGGGAATACCGTAGGTGCCGTTCCTATGCGAAAACAATACATTACGGATAAAGGAAAAGCATGGGGCGGAATAACTTTGGGTGATGAAAATCTTATTAAAATGACCAAGGATTTAATTAAGAAAACAAAATGGCGAGGCGGTATGGAACTTGAAATCATTAAAACACATACCGACAAATATTATATTATCGAAATTAATCCGCGCATTCCCGCATGGGTTTATTTGGCTGTGGGTGCCGGACAAAATTTACCCGAAGCATTGGTAAAATCAGCATTAGGCAAAAAAGTCGAACCGTTTAAAACCTACGATATCGGAAAAATGTTTATTCGATATTCATATGATTTAATCGGAGATATTTCCCAATTTGAAAAATTATCAATTACCGGAGAATTGGAATTATAAAATCCGGAAAATTTTAAAATACTATCTTAAACTAAAATAAAATGAGCGAAAAATTAAAATACGAAAGACCTCTGATAACTAAAATAAATGCCGGCGTTACCGATAAGTTCGGGATGCAGTCAAAAATGGCTGCCGTAACCGAAATAGATACTGTTCCGGTTGAAAAATTACTAAACGATTTCGGATCACCGAGTTTTATACTTTCGGAAAAAACAATCAGAAAAACCTATAAGGATGCCGAAAGAGCATTTACAACCCGTTATCCGAAGGTACAATTTGCCTGGTCGTATAAAACAAATTATATGAATGCCGTATGTAAAATATTCCACAGCGAAGGTTCATGGGCGGAAGTTGTATCCGGATTTGAATACGACAAAGCAATTGCAAACGGTGTACCCGGAAATAAAATTATTTTTAACGGACCGGATAAATCAAAAAAAGATTTAATAAAAGCTATCGAGAACGGCTCGTATATCCATATTGACCATTTCGACGAGTTATACGATTTATTATCAATATGCGATACGACGGAAAAACGACCGAAAGCAGCCATACGCGTAAATATGGATACCGGGGTTTATCCTCAATGGGACAGATTCGGATTTAACTACGAAAACGGCGAAGCATGGAATGCTTTAAACCGAATTATGATAAGCAAAAAAATT
>CAZCPV010000006.1:0-13215 GCA_964500765.1 uncultured Draconibacterium sp. | reverse complement strand
TTGATTTAGTCGGTTTGCATACGCACATCGGCACATACATGATGACACCCGCTCCTTACGCCGTTGCCGCTTCCAAATTGGCTGAACTTGCCGTGCGTTTAGAACGTAAATTTAATCATAAAATAAAATATATTGATATGGGCGGCGGTTTTGCTTCAAAAAACACATTAAAAGGTGCTTACCTGCCGGGGAAAGACACATGCCCTACTTTTGACCAATATGCCGAAGCGATTTCCGATGCTCTAATAAATTCCGAATTAGACCCGAACGAAATGCCGACACTTTTCCTCGAAACCGGTCGGGCATTAATTGACGATGCCGGATATATCATCGGAAAAGTATTGGCAAATAAACGTTCGGCAAGCGGCAGACGTTCAATGATTATTGATACCGGCGTAAATATGCTGTTCACTTCATTTTGGTACGAACACGAAATTTATCCGGCAAAAGAGGTAAGTTCGCACATGGAGGATACAACTATTTACGGTCCTTTGTGTATGAATATTGATGTTATACGTTCGGTCATAAAATTTCCTTTATTACAAAAAGGAGACCCTTATGTAATTAAACGTGTAGGTGCATACAATATGACCCAATGGATGCAATTCATAACTTTACGTCCGAAAATTATTTTGATTGATACCGAAGGCAACACACATATTATAAAAGAGAATGAAACAAACAAGAGCATGACGGCTCTTGAAAAAGTTCCTGATTATCTGAAATAATAATCTGAAATGATTTCAAATTTAAAAATAAAATCATTATACCTTGCCGTATTAAACAGCTATTCTCAAATATTTTTTTCCGAGAATAAACTTTTTGCGGTTTTATTAGTTGCCGTAAGTTTTTTGGATTTTTGGGCAGGCACATACGGACTTCTTTCCGTATTAACGGCAAATATTTTAGCTTATATACTCGGCTATAATAAAATTTCAATTAAAAAAGGGCTGTACGGTTTTAATGCTTTATTGGTTGGTTTAGGAACCGGCATTATTTTTCAACCGAGTATTGAATTAACCCTAATTGTAATTTTTGCGGCTGTATTAACATTATTTATAACACTTGCTCTTGAAGGAATACTTGCAAAATATGCTTTACCTTTTTTGAGTATCCCGTTTTTACTGGGAATATGGGCTGTTATTTTGGCAACAAAAGATTTCTCGGTATTGGGTCTTTCGGAACGAAGCATATATACCTACAATGAATTATATGCTTTGGGCGGTAAAAATTTAGTTAATTTATATGATTGGTTCAATAACATACAAGGTTTTGAAAGTCTGAAAATATATTTTCTGTCATTAGGAGCCATATTTTTTCAGAATAATATTTTAGCAGGAATTATTATTGCTTTTGGCTTACTTTACTATTCAAGAATTGCTTTTTCATTATCATTAATCGGTTTTTGGTCGGCATATCTGTTCTATGATTTAATCGGTGCGGATTTTTCTGCACTTGCATACACTTTTATAGGATTTAACTACATTTTAACGTCAATAGCAATCGGGGGTTATTTTGTTGTTCCTTCGGAACGGTCTTACGGATGGACATTATTGCTGTTACCGGTTACAATTATTATTACCGCAAGTTTGGGACGTATTTTTTCTGTATGGCAATTGTCAATTTATTCTTTACCGTTCAACATAATCGTTTTATTGTTTATTTATATCTTAAAACTCCGGATAACAAAAAATAAAAAACTAATTGATACATTTGTCAAACAAAAAACGCCGGAACAAAGTTTATATCTGTATCACACAGCTTCCGAAGAATTAAAAAATAAAAATTATTTTCCGATTAGTTTGCCTTTTAAAGGAGACTGGACAGTAATGCAGGCACATAACGGAGACTATACACACAAAGATAAATGGCGGCATGCATGGGATTTTGTGCTGCTTGATGAAAACAACAAACAATTTTCCGATAAAGGTGATTATTGTAAAGATTATTTTTGTTTTAATAAACCGGTGTTTGCTCCGGCTTCGGGAATTGTATCTGAACTTATTGACGGGATTCATGATAATGAAATAGGTGATATAAATACCGAACAAAATTGGGGAAATTCTGTTGTAATAAAGCATACAGAATACCTTTATTCGCAAGTAAGTCATTTAAAAGAAGGCAGTATAAAAGTAAAAAAAGGCGATTTTATAAAAAAAGGCGACATAATAGGAAGTGTCGGGAACTCCGGGCATTCACCTTATCCTCACATTCATTTTCAAATTCAGGCAACACCTTACATCGGCTCCGAAACTTTGGATTATCCTTTGTATAATTATGTAATAAAATCCGATAAAAAATTCAAACTGATAACTTTCGGAAAACCTAAAACAAAACAAAAAATTGCTGCTGCAAATTCAAATAAAATACTTGAAAATGCCATACATTTTGTACCCGGAAAGAAATTTCAAATTAAGATTAACGATAATACCGAAAGTATTTGGGAAGTTCATACAAATATTTGGAAGCAATCATATATTCTTGATAAAGAAACAAATACAACATTGTATTTTTATGAAAACGAATCCGGATTATATTTTACAAATTTTTACGGGAATAAAAATTCATACTTATTTATCTTATTCAAAGCACTGTATAATGTTAAAAAATCATTTTATAAAAACACTTCCGTAACCGGCATTATAAGACCGGATTTATTTTTCAAAAAATCGATAACCGTTTTTCAGGATTTTATTGCACCTTTTTATATTTTTCTCAAATCTGAATTCAAATTAAAATACATTAAATCTGACGACGACTTTATTCCTGAATTTGTAATTCTGAATTCCCGAATAACAAAATCGGTTTTCGGAAGAATTAAAGAGATAATAAAATATGAAATAACAATATTCCGTTCGGGAAAAACAGAAATAAAATTTACCGATAAAAACAATAAACCCGAAACATTAGAAATAATACCCGTTAAAAAATCATATATAAAAAATGAAAAATGAAAAACTTTTTGCTTTTAATAATTTTAATTTCAGCACTGCATACCTCTTTATTTTCACAAGAAATAAACGTAACATCCGTTGATAAAGAAACATACAGTCAATATCTTGCAAAAGATTGGAAAGGATTAATAAAAACAGGTAAAAATTCTTTAAAAAATAATATCGATTTTTATTATTTACAATTTCGAATGGGAATTGCTTACTACGAATTGAAAAAATATGCAAAAGCCGTAAAATATTTTGAGAATGTCTATTCTAAAACTCCCGACGATGAGACAATTCAAGAGTATCTTTATTATTCATATTTATTTTCGGGAAGATTTGATGATGCAAGACTCCTCGCAGCTTCATTTACAAGAAAACTGAAAGATAAATTGCATATTGAATCGGAATATCCGTTTATTCATGCTTTGTATGTTGCTACGAAACAAGATATTAACGAAAATCACGAATACATTCCGGAAACGGGAGAAAGTGTTAAACAAGAAATTGTAGTCAGTGAATCGTGGTACAATATAAGTACCGAGCATTCGGCAGGAAAACGCTTAACATTTTTTCAAGGATACAGTAAATTAAATATCGAACACAAATCAAAAAATAACGACCCCGATTTACCCTCTGTTTATTCGGAATATATAAATCAAAACGAGTATTATTTTTCGGCAAAATACCATGCGGCAAAAGGTTTGAATGTTTCAGCCGGAATTCATCTTCTTCGCACTTCATATTATGCTCCCGACCCGCAACAATCCACAATGTTCGGAAGAAGACAAGTAAATTCCGCATTATACTATTATTCCGAAAATGCGGCAGCGGCTTCGATAAACATCAGTAAATCATTTTCAATATTCAATACGACTTTTGAAACTTCCGTATCAAATCTGAATAATAAATTTCAAATTCAACCTTCCCTAAGTTTCCGGATTTATCCTTTCGGAAACAACAATTTCTATACGGAAACAAAAGGTATTTATTTAAGTGAGAAAGAAAATACAATTTTCAGCTATCATCCTGTTTTTAAACAAAGTTTCGGTTTTCGTTTTTTAAAGTATTCATTTATAAGCCCTTCGATAACCTACGGAGATTTGAAAAATTTCACACAATACAATTCGTTTATTGTAAATAATGATTTAGATAAAATAAAATTCAGATTTGAAAATTATATAAATTTCGGCTTGGCAAAAGGACGTTTTAATATTTTTTTGAATTATCAATATAACGAAAAAGAAAACACTTTTGAAATTAACGGAACAGAAACAAATAAACAATATACAAATCAAACAATTACAGCAGGTATTAAATGGTATTTCAGTAAATATTAACTTTAAAATTAAAAATATGAAAACATTAATCAATTTATCAATTATCTTTTTTCTCGGAATTTCACAAATTTTTGCTCAGTCGAACGAAGAAATTATAAAAGCATTTAAAACAAGTTATACGCTTGAAAAATCCGGCTCGTACAAAAAAGCGGCAGATGAGCTGAAGAAAGTATATTCAGATAATTCGTATGAAGTTAATCTGCGACTCGGTTGGCTCGAATACAATGCCGGCTTATTCGACGAATCGGCGGCACACTACCAAAAAGCATTAAGTTTAAAACCGTATTCCGAAGAAGCAAAATTCGGATTAATTTATCCCAAATATGCACAAGGCAAATGGTCGGAAGTAATTTCTTTATACAAAAAAATATTGGAAATAAATCCTTCCCAAACAACGGCAAATTATCGTCTCGGCTTAATTTATTTCGGAAGAAAAAATTACACCGTTGCAGCTTCTTATTTTGAAAAAATAATTAACCTTTATCCTTTTGATTACGACGGCAATTTAATGCTTGCTTGGTCGTATTATTATCTCGACAAAAAAAACAAAGCAAAACTTCTTTTCAATAAAGTTTTAATGATAAATCCGAATGATAAATCAGCCGGCGACGGTTTGAGTTTTCTGAAATAAAGATATAAACTGCCTGATACACATCATTTTCTTCTTATTATATAAGCAGGTAAAATTTAAAAAGTGAGGGTACGAGTAAATCAGCAAAAAAGAAACTTATAATAATAGTAATCAACTCATTAAAAACGCAAGCCCTCACTAAAATTATTAAGCGGGGCTCTCAAACCAGTCTCTGAAAAATAATATTTTTTTGAAGTAAAGTGCTTGTTTTTCGTTTTTTCGGAATTCATTTTATTTATTTGCATTCTAAATGAATACGAAAAACTACCATAAAATTTTCAAAGAAAGAAAATGTTGTGTTTTAATCCCGACATTTAATAATTCGGCGGTGTTACCGGAGGTAATTAAAAATATTTTGCAATATACCGATAATATTATTGTGGTAAATGACGGCTCTGCCGACAATACGCTTGATATTATAAAAAGTTTTGAAAATATAGAACATCTTACTTACGAAAAAAACGAAGGTAAAGGTTTTGCCCTGCGTGCGGGAATGAAACTTGCCGAAAATTTGGGTTACGAATTTGCCGTAAGCATGGACGGTGACGGACAGCATCTTGCCGACGATTTACCGGTTTTTCTTGATAAACTTGAAGAAAAAAAAGATGCAATTATTGTAGGTGCAAGAAATATAAAAGGGAAAAATCAAAAAAAAGGAAGCAATTTTGCCAATAAATTTTCAAATTTTTGGTTTTGGGCTGAAACCGGCATAAGAAATATCGACACACAATCGGGATTTCGCTTATACCCTTTAAAAAAAATCAACAAGCTGAAATATTTTTCCTCAAAATACGAATTCGAGATTGAAGTTTTGGTTCGTAATGCTTGGCGAGGCATTGATATTGAGCAAGTTCCTATAAACGTTTATTACCCGCCCGAAGAAGAACGAATTTCGCATTTCCGTCCGTTTAAAGATTTTTTCAGAATCAGTATTCTGAATACCCTTTTGTTTATTGTTGCTTTTTTTTACGGGTTGCCGGCTCGTCTTTTTCATTATTTGAAAAAGAAAAAATTCAAACAGATTATAAAAGACGATATTCTGCACACCAAAGACAGCAATCTGCAAATAAGCAAAGCCGTAGGTTTCGGGTTTTTTATGGGCATTGTACCGATTTGGGGCTGGCAAACGGTTGTTGCTTTGGCACTTTCGCAATATTTTAAACTCAACAAAGCCATTGTAATTTTAGCGGCAAATATCAGTATTCCGCCTTTGCTTCCGTTTATTTTATTCGGCAGCTATTTTACCGGTGCTCTTGTTACGGGAAAAAACCTTGATTTATTGCATTTTACTTCCGATTTCAGTTTCAAAACCGTTTCACAGGATTTGCTGCAATACATTATCGGAGCTCTTGTATTATCAATAACAGCAGCTGTTATTTCCGGTTTATTGACTTTTTTGCTTTTGAAAATTTTCCGTAAAAAGCATTAACCGATTACAAAGTTCTCAGCATTTTTATGCTTCCGGAATTTCTGATTTTAACATATTCCTTTTGTTTTTCAAAATCATCAAAATATTTTGCCGCAATACGTAATCCTGTTTTTTTGTTTACATAAAACAAGGATGCGGGTTTTATTTCCGTTTGTTCAAAACCGAGTTTTAAAAACGCCTTCCCTCTTCCCCAATCTGCATCAATATAGGTCATAAGCGTATCCGGCTGATATTCTTTACTATACGCTTGCAGAAGTTTATCCAAACCGCCGATAATCGTACAGCTGTTTTTATTGCAATAACGCAACAATTCGCCGGAACGACTTCCGTCGCGAAATTGTCTTTGCCCGGCAAATGCAGCAACCGCATAAAGTTTATTTTCGTAAAAAAGTCCGTATTTTATTTTCGATTTTGTTGTTCCGTAAATATGATTTTCTTCAAGGAATAAATCGGCAACCGGTTTTGTTATTTTTTTTACCGTACATTTTCTTGCAAAAAGTCGTTCGCTTATACCCAAAGTTGATTTTATTTTACTTTTTACAATTTCGGGTTTTCTTACCCACCAATCTTCATAAATTAGAAACTTATTTTCCGTTTTAATATCCGACAAATAATTTTCATACGATAAAAAAAGAAATTTTTCTTTTATCGACAAATCAAATTTATTTTCTTGAATTATAAAATTCAGAAAATCCGTAAATTCACCCTCAACTTTCAACTTTTAACTTTTAACTTTCAACTTTTAACTTTCTGCTTTCTACTTAAGAATAAGAAGTTTTTCAAATTTTTCGGCAACTTCACCCGAAGCATTTCGAATTTTTACTCTGTAAACATAAACACCTCGCCCTATTCGGTTCCCGAAATCGTCGGTACCGTCCCAAGCATAAGGTCCGGCACGATAGCCGTCAGCCGTAAAACTGTCTTCTATGGTTTTAATCAATTTTCCGGAAACGGTAAAAATTTGAATAAGAATATCTAAATCCTGCCCCTGCTGATTGTGTTCAAACCAAAATTCGGTATGCGTAGTAAACGGATTGGGATAGTTCAACAATCTGTCAATCGAAAGTTTTTGTGCTTCAACCACTGTGAAATCGAGATATGCTTCCGAAGAATTATTATAAACGTCCCATGCTTTAAATTTTAATTTATGTTCGCCCGGTTCCAAATCGAACAAGAAATGTTCCAGGGTTCCTTTTTTGTAGGTTCCTTCATCGGCACGATAATCGTCGTTCATCACAATAATATTTTGAATATCATTGTCTATAACCGCCGTAATATCGTGTCCTATTCCGCCGGATGCCGTATTTATACCGTGTTCGTCAAACAGTTTCGCAAAAATACGCGGACTTACATCCGTAATTCCTCCGGAAACAAAATTCTCATCATTCATATACAGATTAATTTCGGGTCCGGTGTTATCTTCTTCATAATTATCGGAAATATCTCCTACCTTAAAATCAAATCCGTAACCTTTTGCATCGGTAATTCCGTTTTCGGCATAATAACTTATTTTTCCGGTATCTACATTCAGGAAAATATCTTTCGGCACGATAAATTCAAAATTAAAATCTCCGCCGGTAACTTTTGCTTTTCCTCGATATACCGTGTTATTTCTGTCTTTATAAGTAAATACGCCGTTATCGTCGTTATTTAAAGTGTTTACGGTAACTTCTTTGTCATAAACCGTCGGATACACAAATCCGTTAAAATTTGTCAGTTTATTTCCGTTTTTATCGGTTACGCTTCCGCTGAAACTTGCTTTGCTTAATGCTTTTAAAGTATCTGTTTGTGAAATCGGATGCCCGTTAATCGTATTCGTAACTACCTTGTTATCGGCAGCATAGCCCAATTGTAAAGCCGGGTCGCCCATTAAAAAGAAGATTAAAATATTGCTTGATGAATAATCTACTTTTGTTTTCCGAATAATATCGCCGAGGCAGTACGGTTTTCCGTCGGGAAAATGCTCAAAAACATTTTGATAGAAATAACCGGACAATATGCCGTTTGCATAAATCCATGCAATTCGTGCCGTTGTAAATAAAGCAATACCGCCGCCTTGCGGATTAAGAAAAACATGTTCGCCCGCCGATAAAAATTTATAGTCGTCAAAACGGGTAAATTCGCAAGTTGCCGTTACAAAAAGAGGAAATTTATCAAAATTTCGCCAACTGTCGATTTCGCTGATTGTAACAATTCGTTCGTGTGCCAAACCGTTTTCGCCTCCGTGCCCGGTATAATTAATCAGCAATGCCCCTTTTTGTACCCGATTATTTATTGCCGTATTTACATCCGGATATCTTTGTCCGCCGGCAACCGTATATTGGGTATATGCATCCAAATAAATTTTCTCGATATTAAAATAAGGATAGCGTTCTTTAACATATTCGGCATAACCGTCGGCTTGTTTCATGTGAATATTATTATTCTCGTCATCGGCAATAAAAGAAATTTGATTACGCCAATCTCCGAAAGTTTCCGGATTCAAATAACGTTTAACTTTTGTAATATAGTCCTCTGCCTGTTGCGGGGTTGATACGGGTATTCGCCCGATACCGATATCCAATAAACCCGTAATTGACGAGCCGCTGTCTCCTTCTCCGTCATCCAACAAACCGAAAAAATCATCCGTAACTAAGGAACTTCCCAAACTTACGGAATTACTTTGCTGAAATGTTACCATATAATTGCCGTTTTCTCCGATTCCGCTTCTGTTATCATAAGAACCGTCGCCGAACAAACACAAATATTTTAAAGTATCGCCGTTTGATGCCCTGTCATACACCATTTTTGCATAATCTCTTACGGCTGAAAAATCAGGCATACCGCAAGAAAATTCATTATAAACCTGTTGTAAAGTCGCTACTTTTACGTTCATATTATCTCTTTGTTCATGAATGGTTTTCAATTCATTTGCCTGAGTTAAAAAATCAGAATTAGTAACAATAATCATATCGGTTGCTCCGGAAGTTGCATGCAGATTCTGATTCGGAACATCTTCTGCATTCTCAAGGTCGGGTGTTAAATATGAAGAATTATCAAAAGCAATAAATTCATGCCGAACGTCACCATTCAGTTTAAACGATTTTGTACTGCCGGATTGAGAAGCAATTACTTTTTTCGGTTTTGTTTTATCCGAAATATCCCAAACAGTAACATCGCTTCCTGCATTTGACAATACATATTTTGAAATTATACCGTTACCGAAAGTTTCTGAATTTCTGAATCTGAACTGCCCCGTAGTAAACTTTAGTTGACATTCGGTATTTACAAATAAATAATCCAGCCATGCCTGTGCGGAAGGTGAATCTCTGTGATAGTTTAAATTAACATTTATATTGTTCCCCGACGGTGCCGTAAAATTAAAACTTGCCGTACCGAGAGAAGCAAAATCATAATCGCCTATGAATCCGAAATTTATCGCTGAAGATGCCCCGTTTACCGAAACATCAAAATAAGCATTGCTTGAACTTGATGCTGTTCTTACGTAAAGATAAGAACTTGCCGAAGCCGACAAATTCGGAAACGACAAACTAAACGTTTGATTATTGTCAATATCAAAAATTTCGCCGAACATTCGCCTGCCGGTATCTTCAATATGGTATTCATCCGTTTCGTGTACGGCATAAGCATCATAAACGGTAATTGTTTTTGTTTCGGGCAAACCGACGGAATTTTCATTTTTTATCGAATTATTATAAGCACTGTTATAATCGTCCGTTAAAAAATAATAAGCATATTCCGAATAATATTGGTGTTGCGGAATAAAACGGTCGTTTGTTTCGTCATAATCCCACCGGTCGGGTCCTTGTCCGTAAAAATATACGGCATTATCTTTAATAAGAATATCATTTTCGATTAAATCATCCGGTCTGTCTTCTCCGGCAATCATAGGCAACCAACCCGAAGCATTTCCGAAAATTCTTATATTTTGCGGATTTGTAAAACCCATGCTCTGAAGTTGTTCGAAAGTAATTTTATAAACACCGCTGTTTTTTAATCGTATTTTTTTCCATGTACCGCTGCTGAGAACCGAATTTGAAATATTATTTAACCCTTTATATTTATTTCTGCCGTTTTTTATATTTTTAATTATCTTTATATCAAATTTAACCAGTTTTAAAACAGTACCTGATAATTCTTTTTTTAAGGGTAAAAATATAATTTGAAGATAAGGAATACCTCTTGCAAAATAAACTTTTGATTTAATCGTAATTTTATCGGTTATTTTATTTAAATTGGATACTCCTTGTAAGTTATCATTATTTAAGGCAATAAACCGTGTATTTTCAAGTTTTATCGAATAAGAATAATTTGAATTATAAAATTGTTTTATATTTATATTTTCGGAATAATACGGTAATAAATCATTTTCAAAACTTGCAGATTTTTTAAAATCCAATACATGATAAATATTTCCGGAAGTATCTGTTTTTACGGAATTTGGTTTCCACTCAATTTCTCTTGTGAAAATTTGGGAAAAAACACTAAAATTTGAAAGAAAAAATAACAGCAGTAAAAAAACTTTTGAATATTTCATAAATTTGAAAGATGAAATGTAATAATTATATCGGATTTTATTTAAAACGATTATTTCTGTTGTTGAGTATATTCTTTCTTAATTTTTCATTATTAAAGGCACAAAATTACAATTTTTCCGATCCTTACACGGAAAAAATACTTTTTAATCCTGCCTATTCGGGACTGTCGGAAATTTCGGAAATAAATTTAAGCTATTCAAAAAGTTTTTTCAACGATTTGTATTCCTTAAGTTACAACCGCCTTTTCAGCAGATATAACAGCGGTTTCGGATTATTACTGTCAAATAATCGCCTCGGTAAAGGAGCCATTAATAATTTGAATATCTCCGGCATTTACAATTACCGATTAAAAATAAATTATAAAAGTATCTTAAATACGGCAATTCAAATCACTTATTTTGAACAATCCGTAAATTCCGATAAATTAATTTTCAGTAATCAAATAAATCCGGTTACGCAGACAATCAGTTCCAACAATTATGAGTTTTTCGGTAATACCTTTCGAACCTATGATTTTTCTTTCGGTTCAAGCTATATAAGCAACAAGTACAGAATAGGTATTGCCGTCCATCATATTGATAAATATTTTAATAATTCTGCAACAATTATAATAAAACCTGAAATAATTGCATACTTTGGCAAGATTTTTTCAATAAACATTTCGGAAAATTCTCATAAATTATTAATTACACCGGAAATAATTTGGCAAACACAAAACAATTTTAATCAATTAATTTATGCCGTTCACGGAATTTATAACATTTTTTTAACAAGAATTTTCATAAAACATAATATAAATCTTAACACTTTTGAAAGTACGATAAGCATTGGTTTAAATTACACAAAATTCAGATTATTATATACTTACAACATTTCATTTACAAAATATTTATACCTGCCGACAAGCACTAACGGAATATCTTTAAGGTACAATTTCGGCAAACGAAAAAAAATAAATATCAAAAACACAATATATTGTTCAGAATTTTAGTTATATTTGTGGTTTAAATTAGTAAAAAAACAGGTTCAATTAAGAGAATACTCTTAAAATAAATTGAAAATTAAAATTTACAAGCAAATGAAAATGAAACTTTTTTTTCCGATTGCTGCTTTTGTTGCAGTTGCATTAATTTTAAGTTCTTGCGGCGGCGGCAGCACAACAGGTAACGAACAAATCGGTACGTATTCAACATCAACCGGATGGCAATATAACAATCCGGAAAACGGCGGATTTGAAGTCTCTACTTTTAATGAACAAAAGACCGGTCCCGGATTAGTTTTTATAGAAGGCGGTGCTTTTCAAATGGGTCGAACGGAACAAGATGTAATGTATTCTTGGAACAATATGCCGAGAAGAGTTACGGTAGCTTCTTATTATATGGATGAAACCGAAGTAAGAAATATCGATTATCTTGAATATTTACATTGGTTAGGAAAAGTATTCCAAGGAATGGATGTAATATATAAAGATGCCTTACCGGATACTTTGGCATGGAGAAGAAGATTAGCTTATAATGAACCCTATGTGGAATACTACTTCCGCTCTCCCATGTATTACACCTATCCCGTTGTCGGCGTTAATTGGATTCAAGCTACAAAATATTGCGATTGGAGAACCGACCGCGTAAATGAACAAATTCTTGTTGACCAAGGAATTTTAAGATTCAGCCCTGATGACCAAACCGGTGCCGATAATTTTAATACGGAAGCATACCTTGCCGGACAATATGATATCGGTGTAGAACACGGACTTCCCAATTTAAGCGGTGACGGTGAAAGAAATGTCAGAATGGAAGACGGAATTTTATTACCGAAATACCAACTTCCCACCGAAGCCGAATGGGAATATGCCGCACTGGCACTTATAGGAAATTCAAAAGGTTCTCCGGAAAGAATCTGGTCGGGAAGAATATATCCTTGGAACGGACACTATTTAAGAAAAGACACGAAAAAAGATTTGGGTAAATTTATGGCTAATTTCAAAAGAGGAAGAGGTGATATGATGGGTGTTGCAGGAGCTTTAAATGATAACGGCTCAATTACTGTTCCTGTTGATTCTTATTGGCCTAATGATTTCGGATTGTACTGCATGGCAGGAAACGTAAACGAATGGGTAAGAGACGTTTACAGAGCAAACTCATCTTTAGATGTTGAAGATTTTAACCCGTTCAGAGGAAATATATTTATGGTTAAAAAAACAGATTCCGACGGACATTTAGTTGAGAAAGACAGCACGGGACATATCATATATCGTGAAATGACTGATGAAGAAAGTATGAATCGTCATAATTACAGAAGAGCATACAACATCAATTATAAAGACGGTGATGTTGAATCAAGT
>CAZCPV010000005.1:0-29567 GCA_964500765.1 uncultured Draconibacterium sp. | reverse complement strand
AAATTTAAAAACAAAAAATAAATTATTGCAAACACATTTCGGCATTTTTAACGGTTACGGCATAAAAAAATATCGCATAAATAATAAAGGTGTGATGTTGACCCATAAAACAGCACTGAATTTTGATGTCAGTCATTCAAAAATCAAAACCGGTTATTCCCTAATGTTTCGCAAGGCGGATAATCAGGAATTTCCTAAAGTTTTGCCCGATACGGTTTTTTATTCCGGAAACGATTTCAGATACAATGTATTTTTGAGCTGGGAGAATCGTTTTATTGAATTACAGGCAGAATATTTAACGGCATTTTTTAATAAACAAAAAGCAGAAGGGTATTATTTCTTATCCGGTTTCACATTCAATAAACATCAGATTGTTTTTGCTTATGAATATTATCGTGATTTAATTTCCGAAACCGCCGATTTACCTTTTGTTCATTTCGGATATAATTATCTGATTAACAGGTATAAAGCAAAACTATTTTTCGATAACTATTTTCAAATAACTAACGAAAGCATTCAAAATTACAGTGCTTCAATTCAATTACAATTTTTTTTAACGCAATAAGAAAATTCAGCTATGAAAATATTAATATTATGCACGGGAAACAGTTGTCGCAGTCAAATGGCGGAAGGATTTTTAAAGTCGTTTGACAAAAAGTTGAAAGTGGTATCGGCAGGAACAAATCCCGGAACGGAAGTACACCCGAAAGCAGTACAAGTAATGAAAGACGAAGGCATTGATATAAGTAAAAATAAGCCGAAAAATGTTGAAGTGTTTACAAATGAAAGTTTTGATTTTGTAATAACGGTTTGCGACGATGCAAAAGAAACTTGCCCGGTGTTTACGGGAAAAGTAAAACACCGCCTGCATATCGGTTTTGATGATCCGGCGGAAGTACAAGGAAGTGAAGACTTTATATTGTCGGAGTTCAGAAGAATACGCGATGAAATAAAAAGAGAATTCCGGAAATTTTATGAACGTAATTTCGGAGTTTAAAATTTTTTATATCATATTCAATCATACTTTCAATTTTTAACTCTACTAAACTTATGAAAAAAAATCGACTGAAATTTCTTGACAGATACTTGACTTTATGGATTTTTTCGGCAATGGCAATCGGTGTTGCATCGGGTTATTATTTTAAAGGTATTGCCGGTTTTTGGAACTCAATGAGCAGCGGAACAACAAACATCGCCATAGCAATCGGATTAATCGTTATGATGTATCCGCCCTTGGCAAAAGTGAAATACGAAGAGCTTAAAGATGTATTCAAAAATCGAAAAGTTTTGATACTTTCTTTAATTCAAAATTGGATAATCGGACCGGTTTTAATGTTTGTATTGGCAATAATTTTCCTGAAAGATTATCCCGAATACATGACCGGCTTAATTTTAATCGGCTTGGCTCGGTGCATTGCCATGGTTATTGTTTGGAACGATTTGGCTGAAGGCGATACGGAATATGCTGCGGGACTGGTTGCTTTGAACAGTATTTTTCAGGTTCTGTTTTTTTCTGTTTATGCCTATGTTTTTATTACCGTATTGCCCGAAAAATTCGGATTTAAAAGTTCGGATGTTGATATCACAATCGGTGAAATTGCAAAAAGTGTAATGATTTATCTCGGCATACCTTTTATTGCCGGATTTATTACCCGTTATGTTCTGATAAGATTAAAAAACAAAGAATGGTTTCAAACAAAATTTATCCCGAAAATAAGTCCGTTAACATTAATTGCCTTACTTTTTACGATTTTTGTAATGTTCTCGTTAAAAGGAAATTATATTGTGAAGTTGCCTTTTGATGTTTTGCGAATAGCCCTTCCGTTGGTAATTTATTTCGTTGTAATGTTTTTCGTATCTTTTTTTATCAGTAAAAAAATGGGCACGGATTATAAAAAAACGACAACTTTATCTTTTACGGCGGCAAGCAATAATTTTGAATTGGCAATAGCTGTTGCCGTTGCTGTTTTCGGAATTAATTCCGGTGAAGCATTTGCAGCAGTGATAGGTCCTTTAGTTGAAGTTCCGGTTTTAATTTTGCTTGTGAAAGCAGCTTTAAAAATGAAAATTAACTATTTTGATAAAAAATAATTAACACATGGATTATTTAATAGGCGGTATATCGTTTATTGCGGCATTTATTTTTTCGCTCGGCGGCGTAGGAGCGGCAATAATTTTAATTCCGGTTTTAATTTCTTTCGGAATTCCGGTAAATATTGCAAAGCCGGTCGGACTTTTTTACAACACGGTAAGTTTAACCGGAGCAAGCATTTCAAATATCAAAAATAAAAGGTTGGATTTCAAAGTGGGAATTCCGGTTATTATTTTCTCCTTTTTGTTTGCAATAATCGGAGCATATATTTCGCAATTTTTTCCGAACCGTATTATTTTGATAATTTTTATTGCATTTTTGTTTTTCTCCGGATTTATGTTTTTGTTTCATAAAAAAAAGGAAAAAGAAATATACAGAACGGATACGCCGTACTTGTGGTTGTCTGCAATCGGAGCATTTGCCGGTTTACTGTCCGGATTATTGGGTATCGGCGGCGGCGGAATAATTTCGCCTCTGATGTTGTTGCTTGGGTTTAACCCGAAAAAAATTGCCGCCGTTACGGCTTTTGTCGTGCCTTTTTCGTCATTTTCAGGATTTCTTACCTATTGGTCGATGGGAAATGTTGATTGGAAATTAATAATTATTGCATCAACAGCCGGATTTTTCGGAGCAACACTCGGAACAATGTTTATGCAGAAAAAATTAAATCCGCAGGCGGTAAAAAAAATATTGGCAGTTATTTTACTCTTGATGGCGGTAAAATTAAGTTGGAAAATTATTGTAAATTTTATGTGATAATACAAAAAGGAGCATATATCAAACATTAAAATATTTGTAATTTAAATCAGAAAAATGGAAACAACATTGAAAAAAATGGATTTGGCATTCTGCGGCAGCGGAAAACATAAAATTTCCGTTGAAAAATTTTTACAATCCGAGAATGCAATTTTCCTTGATGTCAGAAGCAAGGAAGAAGTCGAAACCTTAACATTCGATTTCAAACTTTTTAATATCAAAACAATTCATATTCCTATCGAGGAATTACCGGAACATTTAAACGAATTACCGAAAAATAAATTAATCGGTGCGTTTTGTTCCTCGGGTACACGGTCTGCATGGGCATATATTTATTTATTGTCTAAAGGTTTTGAAAAAGTTAAATGGATAGCAGGCGGAAATGAAGATTTTGCATCAGCAATAAAACCCGGTGCAGTATATAAACGAACGATTTAATAACATAATTTGCAGACTGATTGATAAGTTAAATGTTCAATCTCGTTACTTAATACAAAATACTCAATACGAATTTTAAAAATAAATAAAATGACAAACGCAAAAGATTGGCTCGAATTCGGGCAAAAATTTCACGGACACAAATGCCCTGCCATGCCTAACGGTTTGAGAGTAGGAGCAGCAGCAATGAACAAACTCGGTGTTGAACGCACCGGCGACAGTGCTTTGCATGCAATTTTGGATTTGGGCGAAAATCATTGTGCCACGTGCTTTGCCGACGGTATTCAAGTAATTACCGGATGTACCTTCGGGAAAGGAAATATTGAAAGAACCCATAAAGGAAAATGGGCTTTAACCCTGATTGACAAAAAAACAAATCGTGCCGTCAGAGTTTCTGCCAAAGCGGAAGCAATGATGCAAACAAAAAAGACATCTTTTTTTAAAGATTTCAGAGAAAAAGGTGTTCCGCCGACAAAAGTTCCCGACAATATTGTGCAACCGCTTGTCGAGAAAGTTATAAATGCACCGGAAGAAATGCTTATGACCGTTTCGGAAGTATTTGATTACGAATGGAAGGAGCCCAAACATACGTTTAACAGTTTTGTTTGTGAAGAATGCGGCGAAATGACGGTTGCGGAATACGGAAAAATAAGAGATGATAAAAAAGTTTGTATTGATTGTTCAAATAATTAACCTACATTGACCTATAATTTTTTAGAGAATCTAAATAACCGCATCTAACTAAAAAACAATAAAATATATTTTGTCAGATGCGGTTATTATACTTTTGATAAGAGAAATTTATAAAATCAAAGAGTTAACTAAATATTTAGAATGAATATAGATTAGGTGTCTTGGTGAAAGTTTTGAACATTATTTCAAAATTGTTCATTAATTTTGTATTTTGTAAAAGCAATTTTATGGCACGACCGCAAAAAAATAGGAGAGTTTATACGCCTCCTTTGTTTACGAATTTTAAACCGGCAGGAATTTCTGCCAAAGATTTGGAACAAGTTATTTTAAGTTTGGATGAGTTTGAGGCAATTCGTTTATCTGATTTTTTGGGTATGTCGCAAGAAGAAGCCGCTGCCGAAATGGAAATTTCACGACCTACTTTTACGCGCTTGATTGAGGTTGCAAGGAAAAAAATGTCCGATTTTTTAATTCACGGAAAAAATCTTCGACTGGAAGGCGGTAATGTCCATTTTCGTCAAAATATTTTAAAATGTGCATCTTGCGGGCACTCTTTTCATACCGGTTTTAAAACTCAAATAAGGCATTGCCCGCATTGCGGGTCTTCAAAATTAATTAATCTTGCCGGCGGTTTCGGGCACGGCAGATGTTGTATTGATTAGATTTCTAAACTATTTTTTTTTAACATAAATCTCTTTCTCAATTTTCGCTACGGTTTGATTGTCGGAATTTTTTATTTCTGCTTTAAAGAAGTAGGTATTTTTGCCTTTTTCGTCAATATCTTTTTTAAGTTCTTCAAGTTTTTCTTTACTGATTTCAAATACGGCTTTTACCGTTCCTTTTCCGGGTTTTATAAATTCAATTTTTGCCGATTTGTCCCAAACAATGTATTCTTTTCCGAGATAATTTAAGATAATGAAAACAAAAAACGGGTCGCTCATAGCATAAAGCGAACCGCCGAAATGGGTTCCGTAAATATTTCGGTTATACCAATGCATTTTCATTTGCACTTCAAAACGGGTAAAATCTTCATTAACTTTTTTCAGTTTTATTCCCGCACCCAAATAAGGCGGATACAAAGATACCCGCCTCAATATTTGTTGCATTTGTTTTTTTGTCATCGATTTTTAATTTCCGCCATAGCAAATTCTCTTCCTTTTTCTAATGCCGCAATATTTTTGTCGATAATTTCCTGTCCTTTTGTTGCAAAAATGGTTTGCAAAGCTTTTTTCAAACTGTCAAAATTCACTTCGAGAAAAGGAGTTGCCGCACCGAGCATTACGATATTTGAAGAACGTAAAGATTTCAGTTCTTTTGCAATCGTATCGGCATCAATAATAATATGGTTTTTTATTTTTTTTATTTCGGCATAAATTTCTTCCAAATCCGGATAATTGGAAATATTTTTGAAAGGTTTTGAATTTGTAATCAGCCAACCTTCCGGTTTCAGCCAGCTGATATATCTTAAACTTTCCATCGGTTCTACCGAAATAATCGCATCGGCTTTTCCTTTCGGAATTAAATCCGACGCAATGGGTTTGTCGGAAATTCTCATATTTGAAGATACATCTCCGCCGCGTTGGCTCATGCCGTGCACTTCGGATTGTTTCATATATAAACCTTCCTGCAAAGCGGCTGTTCCGAGGGTTGCGGCTACCGATAAAATGCCTTGTCCGCCGACACCTGATAATATAATATCTGCTTTCATAATGTTATTTATTTGAAGCACAAAACTTGCAAACCGATTGTAAACTGCTCGGATTTTGTGCAATAATATTTAATTAATTTTATTAACTTTTAATTTCATTTTGTGTTTTCGTTCCAAGGTTCTTACGCATTCGCGATGCGGAATAATAACCGAGACACCTTCATAATCAATTTCTTCGCGTAAAATTTTTACGGCTTCTTCGTGGTTTTTTCTTAACGGAATAAAACTTCTGATATGCTCTTCTTCAACACCTAAACCTTTACAAATTTGGTGTAACCGGTGTTCGGCATGAGAATCTTGTCCGCCTGTCATTCCGGTTGTGTCGTTATCGGAAATAATAACGGTAATGGGTGTATTTTCATACACACAATCGAGTAAACCGGTCATGCCGGAATGGGTGAAAGTGGAATCGCCGATAAAAGCAACAACATTTTTGAGCCCGGCATCGGCGGCACCTTTTGCCATGGTAATTGATGCACCCATATCCACGCAAGTGTTAATACTTTCCAACGGAGCTAATGCCGAAAGTGTGTAACAACCGATATCGGAAAAAACTTTTCCGGGACCGTAGTCTTCCATCACTTCATTAAGGGCAAGAAAAACGTCGGTATGTCCGCAACCCGGGCACAATGCCGGCGGTCTTCCGGTTAAAATATCCGGTTGGTAATCTTCAATCGGTTTTTCAAGACCGAGGGCAACGGCAACATGGTTGGGATTAAGCTCTCCGTCGCGAGGTAAATCGCCGGTTAATCTGCCTTTTACTTTTTTGTCTCCCAAAACACCGGTTAATTTGTGTTCAATCAGCGGATAACCTTCTTCCAAAACGAGAATTGTTTCGCAATCATTGTAAAGTTCTCTTATCATATCGGAAGGCAGCGGATATTGGCTTATTTTAACAACAGGGTATGGAACTTTTCCGTTTTCAAAATTTTCAATTAAATAATTATATGCAATTCCGGAAGCTATAATTCCCAATGATTTATCATCCCCTCGAATATATTTATTAAATTCGGAATGTTCCGAAGCATCTTCCAAACGGGCTTGATTTCCTATCAGAATTCTGTAATTTTTTTTGGCTATTGAAGGCAGAAGAACAAATTGACGCAAATCGCCGGGGAAACTGTTTTTGTTTTCATCAAGCAATTTTTTTCTTGAAATACCGCTTCTGGAATGTGCCAAACGGGTGGTAATTCTGAATAAAACGGGAACATTAAAATGTTCTGAAAATTTGAATGCTTCGTAAACCATATCGTATGCTTCCTGTTGGTTTGAGGGTTCAAAAATCGGAACCATCGCAAAATCTCCGAAATATCGGGAATCTTGCTCGTTTTGGGAGGAGTGCATGCTCGGGTCGTCGGCAACAACGATAAGTAAACCGCCGTTTACACCGGTAATTGCCGAGTTCATAAAAGCATCGGCAGCCACGTTAAGTCCTACGTGTTTCATACATACCATAGCGCGTTTTCCGGCATACGACATGCCGAGAGCCGATTCCATGGCGGTTTTTTCATTTGCCGACCATTCGCTGTGCAGTTTGCGTTCTTTTGCTGTTTTATTTTTTTGTATGTATTCGGTAATTTCCGTTGACGGTGTACCGGGATAGGCATAAACGCCTGATAAACCGGCATCAATTGCGGCTTGTGCAATTGCTTCGTCACCTAATAAAAGTAATTTATCCATTATGTATTTTGTTTTTTATTTATAGAAATATGTTTTTGTATTTTCGCAAATATAATAAATTACGGGAAATATTTTTTATGTTTAAAAACCTTTTCTTTTCGGTTTGAAAATTTTGCATCTTTGTAAAATTTCAAATGAAAATTATGAATGAATTGATTTTTAAAGATTTAGGGCTGATTGCATATTCTGATGCCTATCGTATTCAGAATGAATTATTTAAAAGATTGATAAAGAAAAAGCAAAACGGCGAAAATACTTCCGGAACGGTTTTGTTTTGCGAACATCCGCATGTTTACACGGTCGGGAAAAGCGGAAATCACAGTAATTTATTAATTTCCGAAAAAGAATTAAAAAAAATACATGCCGAATATTTTCCGGTTGACAGGGGAGGGGATATTACCTATCACGGTCCGGGGCAACTTGTTATGTATCCGATTATTGATTTAGATAATTACGGAGCGGGGGTAAAAGATTATATTTATTTTCTTGAATATCTGATAATTGATATTTTGAGAGATTACGGAATTGAGGGTGAAATAAACAAGGGAAATATCGGTGTGTGGTTGGATGTCGGCAAAGCAAAAGAACGTAAAATTTGTTCAATTGGTGTGAAAGTAAGCCGTAAAATTACCATGCACGGAATTGCTTTAAATGTACATACCGATTTGTCTTATTTTGATTACATTAATCCCTGCGGATTTACGGATAAGAGTGTAACTTCCTTGAAAAGAGAGTGCTCCGTTGATGTTGAATTGAACGATTTAAAAATAAAAATAAAAGAGAATTTTTTAAAACGATTAATTATTTTAAAAAAGTGATGATTATCACAGTGAAATAGGGAAAATATACTTATCTTTGCGGCAAAACATTGTTATAAATCAAAATTACAGAATAATGAATCAGTTAGTGTGTCCTGTTTCTTCCGAAAGAATTAATGAGAATGCGAGCAGAGTAACAGCCGGAATTATATTTACCCTTATTATCTTATTCATGCTGACTCAAAATATTTGGTTTCTGGTATTTGCTCTTTTTGATTTTTCTTTCAGAATTTTTGAAAAAATTTCTTTCAGTCCGGTTTCTTGGTTTGTGAGAAAAATTTTTAACCTTACGAATTTTCCGAAAAAGATGATAAACAAAGCCCCGAAAGTTTTTGCAGCTCGCTTGGGATTTTTTTTAAGTTTGTTGTCTTTGGGTTTTTTCTTTTTTTTGCCGACAACCGCCATTGTTATTTCATGTATTTTGGCAATTTGTATTTTTGCCGATGCGGCATTTAATTTTTGTATCGGTTGTGTAATTTATCATTATTTGGTCTATCCTTTTTATAAAGGTAAATAAAATCAAAATTGAAGGTCTTCCGATTCTTCGTCATTTTCTTTAAAATTGAATTTCATTCCGTACATATATTGAAATTCTTTACCCGTTTCTTTCATTATTTCATCGTCTTTGTCATATATCCAATTGATTGAAATGTCCGATTTAGATATACTGTTTTCGATAAGGTCTAACAGTTTTCCGAGTTGTACCGAAGATGCCGAATTAAGATATTCCAAATAAAAATTTATTTCGGTTTTCGGGTTCGGATTTTTGAAATAATCTTCAAACCAAGCCAAAACAGGTTTGTAAAAATCGTCGGCATTTTCAACGCCTGATTTTCCGATAAAAGCGAATATTTCGTTTTCTTTGTCTAAAATTACTTTCGGGCCGAGTATGGTTTTTTCGATGTTAATAGATTTTTTCATGATTTTTTTGGTTTAACAGATTTTCATTCTTCTTTTACAAAAACTCTTTTTATTCCGTGATAATTAAGCGGCGAATGTTTTTTAATAAAGTCGATAGTAACTTTAGCGTCTTGTATTCCTGTATTTTTTCCTTTTTTCAGAAACTTTAACGAATAGGCGTTTGCCATGTAATCATTTATTGCCGTTGTATAAAATTTAAAACGAAGTTTTTTTCCGTTTTCGTCTTTAAGAATTATTTTTTTCAGTTTATCATCTTTTATTATCATGTCAATTTTTATGCCGCTTACTTGTAATGTCGGTTTATTGTGTATTCCGTAGGCATATCGGATAAGTTTTTTAAGTTTTATCGGACACATTTTATATGTTACGAAAGTGTTCCCGAAAGGGGAAAGTTCAAAAACCTGCTTTACGATAATCTCTCCTTTCGGTATTTCATGAATACGGATACCGCCGTTATTTTGGAAAGCTATATCGCATTTTAACGTATCACGCATGGCATCGGTCATCATAGAGCCGAGTTCGTTTTTCCCGATTAATGCTTTTTCGGCTTTGCCTATTACCTTATTTAAACCCGGATTATTGTTGTATTCTTTAATTATTTTTGAAATTTCCGGATTTTTATCTTGTTTGTACAAATTTATTAATGAATCTTTTTCCGATACTATTTTGTGATTTACCATTTTTAAATCAAGCACACCGCAATATTTTAAGTAAGACCCGGCTTGAAGTATAAATGTATTGTTTTTATGAACACCTTTTTTTAGTGTTGTGTGTGAATGTGCACCAACAATAATGTCAAAATAAGGAAATTCTTCGGCTAATTTCAAGTCGTCTTCATAGCCCAAATGGCTCAAACAAATAAAAATATCGGAAGAATCTTTGTATGTTTTGTATTTTTTTACGGTTTCAAAAGGATTATGGAAAGTAATATTTCGCATTTTCAGAGGGCTTGAATCCGGATAACCGTTTTTGCCGACTTGCAAAAGCCCCAATATACCGATGGTTGTGCCGTCTTTTGCGGTAAATTTATAATAGTCGCCGGTTTTTTTGAAAACGGCATTTGCTTGCGGTTCAATATTAGCGGAAATAAAAGGAAATTTTGCTTGTTTTATGCGTTCGTTGAGTTTTGCCTGTCCGTAGTCAAATTCGTGATTTCCGATACATGAAATATCGTAGGGCATTTTATTCATTAACTGAATCATCGGATATCCCGGGTCTTTGTATTGATCGACAACCGGATTTCCGGTAAAAATATCGCCTGCCGAAAACAGATACACATTTTTATATTTTGCTTTGTATGAATCTACTACAGTTTTCAGCTTGTCGAAGTTGTCAATTTTTGCATGCATATCGTTGGTGTGCAGAATGATTATTTCTGAAGTATCATTTTGTGCAAATACAGAAAAGAAAATAAAAAAAATGGGTATTATGATAAGTTTCTTCATTTGAATTGTTTTTTGCAAAGATAGGGTATAATTGTGAAAAAAATAATTAACAATGAATAATTAACAATTTTATTCCTTTATTATTTTTTTAAAAAAATAGAATTTTTCCGAATAGATTTTCAGAAAATATATACCTTCGGTAAAATCGGAAATATCAATAAGTTCCGTATTGTTTTTAATTTTGCGGACTTTTATTAGTTTGCCGTTTGTGTCGTAAATTTTAACTTCTGCATTGTTGATTTTTACATCCTTAAAATCAATAAAAAAATCATTTTTTACGGGGTTCGGAAAGATACTGACGGCATTATTAAAAATTTCATCAGTTGAAGACGTTGTAACATTAATTGTCCATTGTTCTGTATTGCCGTCTTCGGATGTGATGTCATATATTTGAAAACCTTGAGAAAAATCATTGACAGTTTCGCCGCTGATTTGTTCTGTTCCGTTAATTTTTACCGTTGAATTTGATTCGGCGACAAAGAATGCTCTTAGTTGAGTTAAATCGGAATTGTCCGGAAAAGTGAGGTTTATTGTTTTGTTGCCGGTATCAATTGTTCCGGTAATTGAGTCATTATCAGAGTTCAGTGCATAAAATAAGAAATTATTTCCTGAGCATGTTTGCAGTTTTAATCCTTCATTTAAAAGTGTATCACGATAATATTTTACGGTATATTCAAAAGGATAGTCGGCAACAATTTTTCCCGTAGGGTCAATTAAAATTTTATACGGTGTGTAATTAATATTGTAGTCGGTAAAAACTTGATTTCCTCCGCCTTCGTTTCCGCTGACGGCAGGAAATGTCATACTGTAATCTTGAGTAAATCCAAATACATGTTCATTATCATAATATCCGTCAATACCGAGGAATACAACATCTCCGTAATTGCATCCGAAATTTCTGTAAACAGTATCTAAAACCGGGCTTAATTCCGAACAGGACTGACATCCTACAGAGAAAAAATCAATAAAAACATATTTGTTTTGGTTTAAATAATCAGAATATAATTTATGAGTGTGTCCGTAAATATCCGAAACTGTAAAATCAGGAACGGCTTTTTGAGAAAAACCGGGTAATATAAAAATGAGAAGGATTAAAAAAGAAATTAGTTTATTCATATTCAGAAATAAAATCAGATAATAAAATTATTTTTAATAAATGATTCCGAATAATTGAAAAAGTTGCATTTATTTATTACGATTTATGTTTAAAACTTTGTACCGATAACTAAAATATCGTCAACTTGTTCATAATTCTCCATCCAACGTTCAATGGTATCATTAAGGTATTGTCTTTGGTCTTCCATCGGTAAATCTTGTATTTGAAGTAACATCTTTTTAAAACGACCGATCATGAATTTTTTATCTCTCGGACCGCCGAATTGGTCGGCGTAGCCGTCGGAAAAGGTATAAAGAGCATCACCTTTCTGAAGTTTAATTTCGTGGTTGGTAAATTTATCGCCGGCACCTTCAAAATCGTAAATTCCGATAGGCATACGGTCGGCTTCGTAAATAAGAATTTCGCCGTTTCGTACAATATAAAGCGGATTAAACGCACCGGCATATTCTACGATTTCTTTTTTTGTATTTACTTTGCAAAGTGAAATATCCATACCGTCTTTGGCTTCTTGGGCTTCACCGGTTTGGTGCAGTGCTTCGATAACTTTTTCTTTTAATTTATCCAGAACTTCGGATGCTTTTAATTCTTTTTGCGATGTTCTGATAATGTCGTTTAAGAATGAAATTCCGAGCATGCTCATAAAGGCACCGGGTACGCCGTGTCCTGTGCAATCAGCTGCTGCATAGTATGTTATGTTGTTTTTTTCGGCAGCCCAATAAAAGTCGCCGCTTACAATGTCTCGAGGTTTAAAAAGAATAAAATTTTCGGGCATTGATTTGCTTATGAGTTTTTTCGGCGGAAGAATTGCGTTCTGGATACGTTTTGCATACAAAATACTGTCTTCGATATCCTTTTTTTGATGAGCAATTTCATCTCTTTGTTCTTCGGCTAAATCGCGTTGGGCTCTTATTTCTTCTTTTTGTGCTTCGAGTTCGGTATTTTTTTCGGTTATTTCAAAAGTTCTTTCGGCAACAATTTTTTCGAGTTTTTCGTTTTGTTTTTGTAAAATTCGTATTCTCCATCTTGAAATAAGCCAAAATCCGAAAAATATGAGTAATATCAGCGGTACGATAAACCACCATTCCAAATAAAACGGTTTTCTGATTTCAAAATCAATGCTTTTATAATAACTCCAAATACCGTCTTTTCCTTTTGTACGGTATTTAAAACTGTATTTTCCGGGAGGCAGATAAGGGAATGTTGCAATGTTTTTTTTGCCTTTTGAAGAGGCAAATTCATTATCCAGCCCTTGCAGGTAATATTCGTATTCTACGGAATTTTCGTCTTTAAAAGAGAGACCGGAAATTTCAAAACTGACATTGTTTTGAGTTGATTTCAGGCGTTCCGGCATTTTTAAATAGTTTTTTCCGTTAATGGTAATGGATTCGATACGGCAAACCGGTGTGTATTTTTCGGTTTTTTTCTTTTTTATATCGAATGTGGCAATGCCGTGATAGGTGCCTATCCACAGGATATTTGATTTGTCGAGGTATAATCCGTCAACCGATATTTCGTTGCCGAGCAGTCCGTCTCTGGAATCGATGGTAAACTCAACTTCATTCGTTTTTTTGTTGTAATATTTTACGCCTTTATCGGTTCCGAGCCACATCATATCCGGATTTTCGGCATGTTCGATTGCGGTTATCAGGGTTTCCGAAAACAATTTGTTATTGACAAAAGTTAAACTGTCGTTCATATATTTTGCCAAACCGTTTTGTGTTCCCACCCAAATAAATTTTGTATAATTTTCGTTATTTTTATTTTTTACGGAATCTAATCGTAATGCCCACGTATGGTAATTAATTTGTTTTAAGGGTTTGAATGTAATTGAATCGAAAACAACTAATCCGGTATTATTTGAACCGATTATTTTACGGTTATATTCCGTAAGTTGTGTTAACAGAGTCGTATTTTTATTTTCAATTATTTGTAAATCGGAATTAAAATTTTTGAGATAATAAATAATTCCGGCACTTCCGGTAAGTAAGAAAATTTCGTTTTTTGAAGAAATAAAAATATCGTTTAAATGGAATAAGGGATTTTTGAATTTTTTTGATTTAATAATTTTCAGATTTTTCCGGTTAACGAGATAAATATTTCGGTTGTCGGCAATTATGATGTTATTATCTTTTGTTTGAGTTATAACGAAAGAATTATTTTGGGCATTTAATTTTTCGGAAAAATCGGTAAGACTGCCTTTTATGTAATGAACTCCGGAACTCATACCTATCCAAACTCTGCCCGATTTGTCTTTAAAAACAGAATTTACGGTACTGTTTAAATTTTCGGGATAAAGGTTTCGAAGACTTTTGTTTGTCAATTTTTGGATGCCGCCGGAAAATCCGAACCAAAGATTTTCTTCGTTATCGACAAAAAATGAAAGTATTTTGTGATTCATCAATCCGATACGGCTGTCGTAAACAATCGGTTTTTGTTTCAGCGTAAGAAGTTGATAAATTTTATAATCCGAAATTAACCACAGCGAACCGTCTTTTGTTTCTTTTATTTCTTTTATCGGTGTATCGTGAATATTTAAAGCGGTATTAATTTTATCGGAATCATTGATTCCTTTGTCGATATCTTCAATGTGATAAAATCCCGATTCTGTTGAAAGCCAAAGGTTTCCGTCGCTATCAAAATAAGCATACAAACAAAAATCGTCAGAAATTTTTTCGACAATATTATCACTGTATATAAAAATGCCGTTTCCGGAACCGATAATAAGCTGATCGGTTTTAGGATTTTTTGAAACGGAATTTATTCTTAACGGCAGATTTTTATTTTTTGTGTTCAGTCGGAGTTCTTCTCCTTCTGCGTTAATCATGTATAAACCTTGGTCTCCGTAAAAGTATATTTCATTGTTGCTCATAAAAATACCTTTAAACGGAATGTCTTTAAATTTTATTGAAAGTTTTTCTGTTTTGGTATCAAGGATGGTAATTCCGTCAAGTCCGGCGAAATAAATTTTCTTATTTTTATCTTCACTTATCGCAAAAACGGAGTTTCCGGCTAAACCGGTTTCTTTGTTATAGAGCTTCATTTTTCTTCCGTTGTATTTTACTACACCGGAATAGGTTCCGAACCACATATAACCCTCGCTGTCTTGAAATGTTGATAAAACATCTTCTTGCGGAAGTCCTTTTTCTTTTCCGTAAAACACGAAAGGGAAATAGCCCTCTTGGTAGGTTTCGTGTAAAACGGTAAGGTAATTTTGAGCCGATTGCATGGTCATACCGGCTTGGTGCTTGAAATATTCGTCAAAAATTCCGTTTTCTCTGGCATATTCAAAAAATTCCAATATTTTTTGACGCAGCAAAGGTTGATTTTTCTTAATCGCCCAGCCCATTTTTCTTATTTCTCCGAGAATGAATTTTGCTTCTAACTGCGGGTAATCGGCTAATTTAAAGACAGATATGTTTGAGATTGTATAGTCGGCTTTTCCCGAAATTACATCGCTGAAAAAATTATTTCCGGTATCATAAAAATAATTTGTAATATTATTTTGGGTCATTGTATGCTCATAAGAAGAACCCTTTGAAGTTACGCCTTTCAGCATTTTTAAATCATTTACGGATGAAATTTTGGTATCTTTTCTTCCGATAACCACTTTTGCGTTGGGCAGAAAATCCAGTACATCTACTTTTTTCAATCGCCAATCGAGCGGGTCAATAAGGTCGCATGCAACGTCAAAATGGTTAAACCATTCGGGCGTATAGGCACTGTCTTTGTATATTTTACCGTTTTTTGTTTCCCAGTATTTTGAAAATTTAGGGGTAATAACATATTCTGCTTTAAGTCCGAGATATTTTGCAAAACTTTCGGCAAGCAAAGTGTTAAATTGTTTTTTCCCTTTCGGATGCCATACCAAGTCTCTGTCTCGAAGTGCAATAATAATTTTTCCGGAGTTTTTAATTTCGTCAAAATCGCGTGTGTTTGCATTTTTTCGAACATCGGAATAGGAGTTTATAATTTCGAGATAAGTTGAATAATCAATACCGTATTGATTTCGAAAAAGTTCGTCTAATTTTCCATTACCTTTTATGGTGTTAAAGAAATTTTGTATTTCGGTTTTGATTTCTTTATGTCCTTTTTTAACAGCCCATCCGACTTCTTTGGGTTTATTAACCGGAAATGCAAGTTTAAAACTTTCATTATCTTTAAGGTATGAAAGTGCTAAAAATGAGACGGTTATCAATCCGTCAACTTTATTATCTTTTAACAGTTTCAGTGATTCGTCTTCGGATTTTGTTTTTATTAATTTAATACCTCCGCCGATTTGTTTGTTTATTTTATTGATATTTGTTTCGTAGGTAGAATTTTCGAGCAATGCAATTTTTAATCCTTTAAGGTCGGCGTAAGTTTTTACTTTTTTAGATAATTTTCGATTGATGACTAACAGGTCGCTTATTTCAATTATGCCTGCAAAATCAAAGAATTTTTTTCGCCAGTCGAGTACGTAAATTGTTCCGCAGATAACATCGGCTTTTTGAAGCGCATCGGGCGTATAAGCAATGTTTGGGTTTGTTTTGTAGTCTTCGGCAATTTTTCCGTTTTGTGAAAAAACTTCTTCCCAATCGATGGTAACGGGATTAAATTTTACGTCTAAAAATTTTGCAAATTCTTGAGCGGCTTTATAATTGACGGTATTTTTCCAGCTTTCGGTCAGAGCAATATCAATTTGTCCGTTTTTTTTAATTTTATTTAAGGTTTGTGCATTAAGAAAAAACGGTAATAAAGCGAATATCAAAAACGAAAGTTTTTTCATTTGTCGGAATCTGTTGTTAAAAGTAAATGATAATTTAAACAAAAAAGTATCAAAATTGATACTTTTTTATTCATCATCATCCGGATTTTCAAGAATTTTATTTATTTGTTCTTCTGTTTTAAGTAATTTGTTTTTACAGGCACTAATCAGAAATGAGACCCTTTTTACTTTGTCGGATAATTCATCAATATCGACTTTATTATTTTCAACTTCAAAAAGGATGTCTTCAATTTCCCGTATTGCTTCATTATAAGAGAATTTTTTCTTTGTCATAGCTAATATTCGTCTTCTTCAAACGGTATCATATTAATTTCCAGACCTGTATCGAGCATATAATCTTCAATATCTTCTTCCATATCAATATCGTCTTCGTCATAATGCCAATTTACGGTAACTTCACCGCCGTCATCTTCGTATTCTTTTAAAATATTTAACAAGTCAAGAATACTTCTTGATGTACTGGTATTGAAATAAGTAAGTTTTATTTCAAAAGTCAGGGGTTTTTTTATTTCGGAAGTATATTCTTCGAGCCATTGAACCAAAGGGTCGTAGAATTCAATAGTATCTTCCAAAAAGGATTCTCCGGAAAGAATGCAAACACCTGTTTCGGCATTAAAATCAACCGTAGGGACAAAAAAATTAGTGTGCGAACCTTCAATATAAATATTTTCCATTTATTTTTTATTTTTTATTATTTATCAACTTTTACTGCTAATGAGAAATAGGATGTTTCTTCATCGATGGGATTTATTTCGATATCAAGCGGATTCCCGGAAGTAAGTGCAACTGCAATTAATCCTATATTCGGACTGTCTTTTTTTACAGTATTATCTTTTCGTACCTCTCTTTTATACTCCCGAAGTTCATCGTGTCCTAAATTATTAATGTTTTTACTGTTTTCCATTACCGGAATTAAATCACTGTTTTTAATCGGATTTCCGGTAACCAGGATAAAATTTTTAACGGTTTCTTTTAAAATAATAGTTCCGGAACCGACTTCCTTGCCGTTTTTTAATTTGATTTTATCCGCCGAATATTTCGAAATATTTTCAGCCAATTCAAAAAATATTTTAAAAATCTTACGGGTTGCTTTTTCCGATAATTCATTTATAACATAAATATAATCAGCTAAAAAGGTTATGATTTTTCCGTCAACGGGACCTTTATAAGATATTCTGATTTCTTCGGAAAAAAGACTTTGTCCTAAACTTAGTTTTTTATTTATCGTGTTCATTTTGTTGTTTATTTATTTTTACTGCAACGATGTAAAAAGCTTGATTTTCATTAATTTCAATAAATGTATAATCCAAAGGATTTCTTGATACCAAAGCGGCTTGAACCAATCCGATATTTCCTGTTCCTCTTTCCCCCGCAGGTAATTTTCTCAGTTCTCTTTTATACGCACGTAATCCGTCTCTGTCGTAAGAATTAATTCGGCTGCATTTATCTCTTAATATGGCTTCGTGTTTTTCGTCAATAGGGTTTCCCAGAATAAAATAATAATGGTCATTAAAATCTTGAATGATAAATGTTCCTACACCTGCTTTTTCACCTTTTTTTGTCAATTCTTTTTTAAGAGAATAATAGGATACATTTTGTGCAAGTTCAATAAATACTTTAAAAATTGTTTTATTCAGTTTTTTATTTTGAGAAATTGAATGTTCAATATTTTTACCGAAAATTGATAAAACTTCTGTATCGAAAGGTCCTGTAAATGACATCAATACATTTTTTCCGGTCATTCTTGTAAATAAACTTTGACTGTGCATTTTTGCTTGTTTATTATTTATTATCTCTTAATCAAAAAACAAATTTAAAAAAAAACTTTGATAAAACTCTATATTTGATACGGAATTTTAAATAACAAATTATTCGGCAAAAGAAATTGAATAATTTGAATGAATTTATGTGAATACAATAAGTTTCATAAATTTGCATTTTTTTACGTAAATTTTATAATGAAAAAATAATGCCAAAACAATCGGAATACATAAATTTACGGTCAAATCGCACAAAATTTATCGTTCAAGGTTTTTTTTTGTCAATTGCTGTTGCCGTTGCCGATACTTCGACCGTATTACCTTTAATTGTTGATTTTTTCGGAGGCGGAAAGGTTTTGGTGGGCGTTTTATCTTCTTTGATGAAAGGCGGTGCCGTAATTATGCAATTGTGGACGGCTTTTAAAGCACAGGAACGTTCTTTGGTTTTGGGTTCGTTAAAAAAAGTTTTTGTATTTCGATTTTTAACATGGTTTTTTGTCGGTTTGTCGATATTGTTTTTTGCCGATTTCGGTAATTATTTGATTCTGATATTAATCAGCATATTTTTGTTTTTGTTTTCGTTTTCTGCCGGTGTGGGGGTTATTTATTATCAGGAAATTCTCGGAAAATCGTTTACGAAAGAATATAGGGGCAAAGCAATTTCTTATAAGCAGATTGCCGCCGGAATTGCGGGAATTTTAAGCGGAGGTATTTCCGGTTTTATTTTAGAACATTTTTCTAAACCCGAAAGTTTTTCATATCTGTTTTTGATAAGCGGTGTTATTATGGCTTTCGGATTTTTTGTTTTTTGGAAATTTAAAGAAGAACCGAAGATAAATACCGTGAAAAGGGAACAAAATTTCGGTTTATTTTTAAAAAATGCAATTAAATTATTCAATTCGGATATTAAATTAAAAATTCAAGTTTTTTCTCGCTTGATTTCTTATGCGTTATTTTTGATATTACCTTTTATAATTTTAAAAGCAAAAAATGATTTCGGTGTTTCGGGGAAATCCGTTGGGTTAATTATTTCTGTTCAAATGACCGGTGCTGTGTTAAGTAATTTTGTATGGGGTTGGTTGTCAGGAAAAAACAGGAATAAATGTGTTGTTCTTATTTCTTTTATTTTGGCAATCGGAGCAGTTGCATTAACTTTTATTGCCGATGAATTTTGGTATTTTTATATCGTATATTTTCTTGTCGGAGCAGCCGTTGACGGTTTTCGATTGGCTTTCAGTAATTTAATTTTAATTATTTCACCGGAAGAGAAACGGCCGATGTATATTGCCGTTCAAAACAATTTGTCTTCTGTCGGTTTGTTTTTTCCGATAGTCGGAGGAATTATTTTTAAATCGTTTAATTATAATGTATTATCTGTTATAACTCTTTCTTTATTAATTATCGGTTTCGGTATCAGCTTTTTTCTTAAGAAAGAATAAAAAATATTTAAAATGTAATGAATAAATTTGACCCCCTGACTTTTTTTATCAGAACAATCGGTATTGATTTATCGTTGATAAAGGATTTTTTTATCGGGAAAAAATATGCTTGCGTTGTTTTGAAAAACGGAAATATCGGACTTGCCGCAAATATTGTAAATGCCGAAAATTTTGATTTTGAAACCGTTGAAAGTTTTGATACGGAAAATGTTTTACATCGGCTTTTTTTGCTTGCATATTTTAATGCACGACTTAATTTGTTTAAGAACAATTTGTTGCAGAAAGATATTTTTGAGCTTATTAATTTTACGATTTATAAAGAAATTGTAATGATAGGATATTCCGAGCCGATGTATAATAAATTGACAGAAAGGAATGTATCTCCGGTTGTTTTTGACTATTCAAAGAATGAAAAATTTATTAGGAAACAAGAATTGATGCCGGACTGTTTAAAAAAAGCAAATTCCGTAATTTTAACGGGAACAACAATTATAAATAATACGTTTTCGGATATTTTAAATCAAACAAATAATAATTGTGCTGTTTTTTTAATCGGTCCGTCAGTTCCTTTGTCGAAAGCATTGTTTGAAACCGGAAAAATAAAAGGGATTTTCGGAACGGTTTTTAAAGAAAATATGCAACCGGTTATTGATTTGATAAAGCAGGGAGAGGGAACCGATTATTTAAAAAAATACGGGACAAAAATTGCGTTTTTGAAGCGATAAAAGTGGAATTTTACAAAAAACAAATAAAAGATATTTGGCTGAAAGCAGCTGTTGTCGGGAGCTTATGGGGAAGTGTCGAAATTATCGTAGGCAGTTTTTTCCATAATATTCGTATGCCTATGTCGGGAACAATTTTGGCTGTTCTCGGTATTAGTATGTTGGTTGCTTTCGGGCAAATTTGGAGGGACAGCGGTTTGTTTTGGCGTGCCGGCTTAATTGCGGCGGTTATGAAATCGGTATCGCCGAGTGCAATTTTAATCGGTCCGATGACCGGAATTTTTTTGGAAGCTTTATTATTTGAATTTGCTCTTACGATTTTCGGCAGAAATATATTTGCCTATTTTGCAGGCGGGATTTTTGCTCTTTACAGTGTTGTTATTCATAAACTTGGTACTTTGCTGATAATCTATGGTTTAGATTTGGTTAAAATAACAAAAAATCTTTATTTCTTCATTTTAAAACAGTTGCATGTCGATAATTTAAATTTTATTCAGGCAGTATTGATTTTAAGTTCTTTTTATGTGTTTCTCGGAGTGCTTGCAGCAATTATCGGAATATTGACGGGAAAAAAAGCTCTGCAATTAAAACCCGGATACGTTTCGGAAAATAAAATTGAGTTTGATGATGAAAAAGATACCGTTCGTCCCGATGAGAAGACTCGGTCGTTGTCAATGTTGATTTTACATATTGTTTTTATAGTTGCAATACTTGCGGTTACAAACATGTTTTCTTTGATGATTGCTTCGGTTATAACAATTTTATATGTAACTTTTGTTTTATTGAAATATAAACGTGCATTAAATTACTTTAAACGACCCGGATTTTGGATACAAATTGCGTTATTTATTTTTATTTCGGCATTATTTTATGACGGTTTCAACAGTATTCAATATTTTTCGGAAGAAGGAATAACAGCCGGATTAAAAATGGGTTTGCGTGCAATTTTGATTGTAATCGGGTTTTCGGCAATCAGTTCCGAATTACGTAATCCGTTTATAAAAGTTTTGTTATACAGAAAAGGGTTTTGGCAATTTTATACGGCATTGAGCATGGCTTTTTCTGTTTTACCTTATTTAATGAAACATTCGGCACGTCCGAAAGCAATTTTAAAAAATCCCGGAAAAATTTTAATCGGAAATATTCTTGATGCAGAATATATTTTTGAAGAATTTAAAAAAACTCGTACAGCCGTAAAAGCGATTATAATAACGGGTAAAAAGCATGAAGGAAAAACATCTTTTGCACAAAAAGTTGTTGAGCTTTTAAAACTTAACGGATTTCGTATTTCGGGCTTTTCGGCACCGGGAAAATTCGATAAAAACGAACGTTCGGAATTTTCGATTACAGACTTGAAAACCGGAAAATCTCATTTGTTATGCACAAATAAAGCCGATAAAAATTTAAAAAAAGAAGGGCGTTTTTATTTTAATGAAGAAGGATTAAAATTCGGAAATGAAATTTTAAAACTTGAAAATTTAAGCGGTTCCGATTTTGTTTTTATTGATGAATTGGGCCCTTTTGAATTAAAAGGCAAAGGTTGGTCGGCTTCGGTTGAGGAACTTTTAAAATACCCGAAATTTAAACTTGTATGTTTGGTCAGGAAAAAATTGGTTTATGATATTTTGCGACGTTTCGGTATTACGGAAGCATTGATTTTTGATATAGAAAAAGATACTGCGGAAGAAGTTGCGGAAAAAATTTCCGAATTTTAAAAATTGAGGATGCCCTGTATGACAAAACAAGATGTTCGGACACCCTCATTTTTATTTTTTATAACCTTTCAACATCTTTATCTCCTCTGCCCGACAAATTGATAATTACGGTTTCGTTTTTATTTTTAAACAGCTTTTCTGCCAAAGCAACGGCATGCGAAGATTCAATTGCCGGGATAATACCTTCTTTTTCAGATAAAAGTTTGAATGCGTCAAGTGCTTCTTTGTCTGTAATTGCATGGTATTCAACTCGTTTTATTTCTTTTAAATAAGCATGTTCGGGACCTATTCCGGGATAATCCAAACCGGCGGCAACGGAATATGAGCCGACGGGATTTCCTTCTTCATCAGCAAGACATAAAGAATCGGCACCCTGAAAAATCATTCGTTTTCCGAGATTTAAAGTGGCTGCAGTTCGTTTTGTGTCGAGTCCTTCGCCGGCACCTTCGGCAGCATAAATTTTGACCTTTTCGTCCGGAATAAATTCTTTAAACAAACCGATAGCATTGGAACCGCCGCCGATACAGGCAACAATTGAATCCGGTAATTTGCCTTCTGCTTCCAAAAATTGTTTGCGTGCTTCTTTACCTATAATACTTTGAAAATGAGCAACCATTGTGGGGTAGGGATGCGGACCTACGGCAGAGCCGAGCAAATAATAAGCATCCGGATGTTCAATGTAATAACCCAAAGCAGCATCTACGGCATCTTTTAAGGTGCCTTGCCCGGCATCAATACTTACGACTTCGGCTCCGAGGAGTTCCATTCGATTTACGTTTAATTTTTGTCTTTCGGTATCTTCTTTTCCCATAAAAACTTTGCATTTAATACCGAAAAGTGCGGCGGCGGTTGCGGTAGCCACGCCGTGTTGTCCGGCACCGGTTTCAGCCAGTATTTGTTTGGCACCCAGTCGTTTAGCCAATAATATTTGCCCTATGGTGTTATTGATTTTATGTGCTCCGGTGTGGTTTAAATCTTCACGTTTCAAGTAAATTTTACTTCCGATGTGCTCGGATAAACGTTTTGCATAATATAAAGGTGAAGGTCTTCCGACATAGTTTTTTAAAAGATCTATAAATTCTTTTTCAAAATCTTCGGTGAAAGCCGTTTTGTAGAAAAAGTCCGCTAAATCTTTTAATTTCGTTTCTAATACCGGAGGAACAAAAGCACCGCCGAATTCTCCGAAATATCCTTGTTTGTTTTCTTGTTGTTGTTTTGTATTTGTTGTCATTTTTTTGAATTTAAATATTTGTAAATAAGTTAATTATGAAATAAAATTGATATTATTTTTTGGTATTTAAACAATTAAACGCCAACGGTTTTCCGTATTATTCAGCCAAATTAAAATGTATTTTTTCATTGTGTTAAAATTTTATAAAATGAAAAAGCCGCAGGAGAAAATCCTGCGGCTTTGAATGAGATTAATGTATAACAAAACTATCGCAAAGAGATTTCTCCTTGTGTTAAAATTTTGTTATGCCACCAATTATTTTGTAAAAAATTCATTTTTTCTGTTTCTTGTATGCAAATAAAAACTAAAAAAAATTAATAAAAAAATATTTTTTAAAATTTTACGGAAAAACCGATACCGAGAATTTCTTTAAATTGAACTCTTTTGCCTGTTCCGTTATTTATTCCGTCGCCGTTTGTATCAACGGGAACTAAAATATCGTCGTCGTACAAAAGTTGTGTATTAAGCGTTGCCGTAAGGTATTTATTGATTTTCATACCGAGCAATACTTCCCAATTTACGTCAATATTTTGCGGATTATGCAGATAATTTGAAAATAAACCGAGTTTTGTATTCAGGTTTACGTTTTTCATAATATCTTTTGTGTAAACGGCTTTCAGGTATCCGCCGAATTCGTTTCTTATATTTTTGCCGGGCTCAACGCCGTAGGCACCTGCATCGGCAAGAGTTTGGTTGCTGACAAACGTTGTTTTTGAAGTTAGAGGGGCGATAAAAACAGACAAATTTTTATTCGGTTTATAATCAATACCTGCGGCAAACAGAAGGTATCCCGGAGCCATAAGACCGGAAATTACGGTTGAGTCGTCAGGATAATTATATCCGTTTGTAAATTGTGTTCTGAAATTCATTAAGGCGGCATAATACAATTTTTCGGCGGCTTTTATTCCGAGTTTTGATGAAAAATCAAGTTTATCATCGGTTTTTTGTGTGCTTTTATCAACACCTTTTCCGAGTTTTTGTATTCCGTAGCCCAAATCAAGGTTGTTGTCCCAAGTTAAATTGTCTTTTTTATAATTTGCAAAAAGATTTGCAATTCCGTTTACGGAAATATTATTTATACCGCCGGCAGCCCAATTTGTAAAACTGCTTTGTCCGAAAGTTAATGCAAACATTCCGCCTTTTTTCCAACCGTTAATTGTATCGGTGTTTACTTTCTTTAATGCGTCTTCTTTTTCACTTACTTGTGCCGATAAAAATTGACCGGCAAAAATTGTAACCAATATTATTATGATAATTTTTTTCATTTTTAAATAGTTTATTTGTTAATTAATTTTGATGAACATGAACATCCATTTGAGGATAAGGAATATTGAGATTTTCCGTTGCAAAAGTTTTGTAAACGGCTTCGTTCATATCGAAAAATACTCCCCAATAGTTTTCACTTTTTACCCAAACACGTACGGCAAAATTTACCGAACTGTCTGCCAATTCACTGACGGCGATAAAGGGTTCGGGGTCTTTTAAAATTCGTTTGTCGGCGTCAATAAGTTTTTGTAAAACGGCTTTTGTTTTGTCGATATCATCTCCGTAAGCAATGCCGAATGTCCAATCAACTCGTCGAGTGGGTTCGGTTGAATAATTTGTCATTGAACTTGTTGAGAGTCCTCCGTTAGGAATAATAACGGTTTTATTATCTAATGTTTTCAAGATGGTATTGAAAAGTTGGATTTCGGAAACAGTTCCTGTATAACCCTGTGCTTCGATAAAATCACCTACTTTGAACGGCTTAAAAATTAATATCATAACGCCGCCGGCAAAATTTTGAAGTGTACCCGAAAGTGCCATGCCTACGGCAAGACCGGCAGCACCGAGAACGGCAATAAATGAGGTCATTTCAATACCGACCATGCCCATTACGCTGACAATCAGCAGAACTTTTAACAGAATATTTGTAAGCATTTTTACAAAAGAAGCCAGCGAGGCATCTGTTTTTTTCTTGTTAAGAATTTTTGATACTGCTTTTGTCAAAATTTTAATTACCCAAAGACCAAGGATAAGAACAACAATTGCTCCGATAAGTTTCGGGCCGTATTCAATTCCGAGATTGATAATTTTGTCGATGTATTTGTCCATTTTTTACAGTTTTAATTAAGAAAGAACTTTGACAAAGTTAAAAATATATCAAAGTTCTTTCGATATAAGATTCTTATTTTTTTAATAAATCACGTATTTCGGTTAATAAAACTTCTTCATTTGAAGGAGCGGGCGGAGCGGCAGGTTTTTCTTCTTCTTTCTTTTTTATTTTATTGTATGCTTTTACAACCGTAAAAATTGCAAATGCCACAATAATGAAAGTAATTATTGTGTTTATAAAACTGCCGTAATTAATTGCTATTTCTTTTATTTCGGGAGTAATAACCGCTCCGGCGGCATCGGTAACAGCTTTTACGGGTTCTTGAATAACAATTTTTAATTGAGAAAAATCTACACCGCCGAGTAATTTTCCTATCGGAGGCATTATAACGTCATTAACTAAAGATTTTATTATTGCACCGAAGTAAGTAGCTAATATTAAACCTACTGCCATATCAATGACATTTCCTTTACTGATAAATTTTTTAAATTCTTTAAACATAATTTTAAATTTTGATGTTTGTTAAAAGATAAGCACGACAAAAAATATTGCCGCACTTATCACCCCATGAATATTTGTTAACTGTTTATGTTATTTTTGAATCGTAATTTCTACTCTTCTGTTTTTTGCTCTTCCTGCAGAGGTTCTGTTACTTGCAATCGGGTTTGCAATTCCGTGTCCTTTTGCAGTTAAGCGTGCAGCAGAAATACCTTTGTTTATGAAATATTGTTTTACTGAATTTGCTCTGTCGTCGGATAATTTTAAATTTCTGTCTTTGTTTCCGGTATTATCGGTATATCCGTCAATTGAGAATTTTGTACGGGGATATTTATTCATTATTTTAATAATATTATCTAAATCGTTATAGGATTTTGATTTTATTGTTGATTTACCGGTATCAAATTGAATATTTTTGGCACTGAAACTTATTTCTTTCTCGATTTGTTTTTTTACTTCTTCTTTAAGTTTCGGGCAACCGTTTAATTCCGGGACACCGGCTTTGTCCGGGCAGGCATCATCTTTGTCGGCAATACCGTCGTTATCTCTGTCGGGGCAACCGTGTAAAGAAACAAGTCCTTTAACCGTAGGGCAAGCATCGTCTTTATCGGCAACACCGTCACCGTCGGTATCCGGGCAACCGTTGAATTTAGCTAAACCTGCAACTTTCGGGCAAGCGTCGTCTTTGTCTGCAATACCGTCACCGTCGGTATCGGGGCAACCGTTGAATTTTGCGAGACCTGCAACATTCGGACAAGCGTCGTCTTTATCTGTAATACCGTCGTTATCGGAATCGGGGCAACCGTTAAATTTTTCTAAACCGAAAACATCGGGGCAGGCATCTTTTTTGTCTCCGATACCGTCGCCGTCTCTGTCGGCACCTTTTCCTAATCGTATTTTTAAACCGAAAGTTGTTTCGAGATAGTTGTCAAGAGCAAATCCGTAGTTGTAACCGGTTTGTCCGCTGATTGCAACAAATTCGTTAAGCCATAAATTCAAACCCAAACCGCCGTCAACAACCGGACTTTTTGTATTGTTAAGGTTTAATAATCCGCCGTTTACGAATAAATAAGGGTCGAACCATAAGTCGTCATCCGTAAATATGCTTAAAAATCGGAATTGTGCACCTAAATTCAATTTCCAAAAACTGTTATCCAAAATCGGTTTGTTGTAAACATCAAGGTCACCGAAATTAACCGATGCAGCTAAGTTTACGGGTTTAATTAAGTTGTAAGCAGCATTAAAATTCACCGGACCGGGATAAAAATTGGTATGATCGGATTGATAAAATCCGCCTCCGTCCGGAGCATAAAAATCCGTTACGGCACCGTTTACGCCGAATGCCCATTTTTTTGTTTCGTTTTGTGCGAAACTTATATTAGCTATTAAAGCCAATATAAATACTGTTGTCATTAATTTTTTCATGTTAAATAATTTTATGTGTTAAATTTCGGCAAAGAGACACATAAATAATTAAATAAAAACAAAAAAAGGTTAGCAAAAGGTTAACAATTTGCCGGATTATTTTGCATCAATATGGACGGTTGCCGTAATATTAAGTTGTTTTTTTAGGTCTTTTTCTATGTTGTCGGCAATGGAATGTGCTTCCTTAACGGTCATATTTTCAGGAAGATAAATGTGAAAAGTGATTTCTTTGTGATTTCCGTAATTGTGAGAATGAATATGATGTACCCGAACATCAAATCCGGCAGATTTGTCGGCAATTATTTTTAATTCATTAATAAAATCTTCTTCACAAGCTTCTCCCAGCACAGAACTTGATGTTTCTTTAATAATTGAATAAGCTGTATGTAATATAAAAAGGGATACAATTATTCCCAGTATTCCGTCAATTAAAGGAAAATACGGATTAATAAAAATACCGATTAAAATAAGAACCGAGGTAATTGCATCCGATCGGTGATGCCAAGCATCAGCTTTAAGTGATAAAAATCCGGTTTTTCGGGCTGTGTAGAAGGCATATTGTGCCGAAAGTTCTTTTACGATGATTGAAACGATTAAGACAATAATTGATAAGGTTCCGAACACGGCTTTTTTATTGTTCTTTAAAGAACTTACGGATTCAATAAAAAAATTATAGGCAACAACGGAGAGAAAAACACCGATTAATATGGATGTAATTAATTCGGCACGTCCGTGACCGAAAGGATGTTTTTTATCCGGCGGTTTTGATGATATTTTTGTGCCTATAATGACAGCTGCCGAACTTATTGAGTCGCTCAACGAGTGCCAAGCATCACTGATAAGAGCAACCGAACCGGAAACAATTCCTGCCCAATATTTCAGTCCGAAAAGAAGGATGTTGACAAAAATTGAAATCCAACCTTCGGAATATGCCAGTTTATTTTTATTTGTCTTCTGCAAAGGTTAAAAAATAGCCGTTTAAATCAATCATTGTAAATTCTTTTGAACCGTAGAAAGTTATATTTAATTCTGTTTCAATTTTTTCGGTTTCTTTGACTTTCTTATATAAACTTTCCGTTTTTTATTTTGTCTAATTTGTTGCAAAGGTATTTAAAAAATGTGAAACGGAAGACCAATATTCCGTGTGTCCCGGTTTGCTGCTCCAAAGTGCTTTTGAGCCGTGAAATCCTGAAGTTTCGGGAATAAATTGAATATTTTTCTTATTCGGAGCGTTTTTGAAAATAACGGAACAATCCGGTGCTTCTTTTTTTGAAGATGTTACAAAAACAGGGCATTTAACATCTTTTGCCCAATCGGAGATTGATTTATTCTCAAATTTAAAATATTCTCCCGGCGAGAAAGATAATACAGCTGATATTTCAGGATGTTTTGCCGCTAAAATGAATACTAAAGATGAAGAATAAGAACTTCCCCAAACAATAATCTCTTTCGGAGAATATTCTTTTTTAACATAGCTTAAAGCGGCTTCCAAATCCGGAAAAGCATCGGTATATTTTGTGCTTTCTCCTTTACTTTTTGCATCTTTACGGGTTTGGTTTGCAATTCCGTTTACTTTTAATCCCGATCTTTGGTCAACAGCCATGCAATTGAATCCCGATTTGTTTAATTCAGGGGCAATTTCAAGGTATTCGCCTCGGCTGAACATTGCTTGGTGAAAGAGAATAATAAAAGGAGCATTATTATTGTCTGTCATGTAAATATCTGCCGTAACTGTTACCTTATCTTTTGCGGGAAAAGTAACGGTCGTTTTATTTTTTTGTGCCGAAACGGTTTTACAAGAAAAAATTGTAACTGCAAGCAGTAATGATTGAATTAAGTGTTTCACGGTGTTTTTGTTTTGTGAGTTTTAAAATAAAGCCGACGTATCATTTTTGTATCGTGATACGTCGGCGGTAAGTTTACATATTTAATAATGCCTTACCTTCGGGTGTAATCATTTCGGGTGTCCATTGCGGTTCCCAAGTTAATTCAACTTTAATGTCATAATCCGGCAGGAAAGCTTTTACAACGGTTTCAACATGTTGCATAATGGTATCGCCTACGGGGCAACCTCTTGCCGATAAGGTCATTAAAATATGAACTTTCTTATTTTCTTCGTCGTGTTTAATTTCATAAATAAGACCTAAATCTACAATATTAACTTCTACTTCCGGATCCGGAATTGTTTTTAATCTTTCGAGAATTTGTTTTTCGGTAATTGATAAATTTTCTAACATCGTATTAAATTT
>CAZCPV010000004.1:15931-33511 GCA_964500765.1 uncultured Draconibacterium sp. | reverse complement strand
ATATGATGAAAATATTTTTCGAGTTCCGATTTTTTTAATTTCCGTTCTTGGTCGAGTAAATCGCCTTTTGTTGCAAGAACTATTTTACAGTCGGTATTTTGCAATTCAGATAAAACATTTTCCGCACCCGGTAAAATATCAATAACTTTTTTGTTTAATTCGGCGGCATAATCTATAATTTTTTCAATTGCCTTACCGGAAATTTTATAATCGGAAATTTTTAAAGCCGTTTCAATCATTGACAGAGCAAAACTTTTGGCACCGTATCCGTAGAGTTCCAGATTTTGCATTTCAATTTCAAAAAGTTTTTCTATACATTCTTTTTCCGGAATATATTCGGAAAGCAATGCGGCAAACTTGTGTTCGGTTTCGCGATAGTAGGGCTCGTTTACCCAAAGAGTATCGTCGGCATCGAAAGCAATTAGTTTTATATTTTTCATAAATTAGTTTTCACAAAATTAAAAAAAAGAGCAACAATGAAAAATGTTGCTCTTTTTTCACAAAAATTTTGTTTACTATTCTTTCATAACAAACACTTTACCGATAAATACGCCGTATTTATTTCTTAATTTAACGATGTAGTAACCGGCGGGACAGCTGCTGAAATTAATTCGTGCAATATTTTGTTGGTTATTCAGCGAATTATAAACAAGACTTCCCGTTAAATTATATATTTGAATATTTCCCAAAATTGCATCATTTGTATGCGATTTCAGATAAATATCTGTTCCGTATGAATATATATCTACTGCCGGTGTATTTCCCGAAATAGTATTTATATCGGAATTATCAACAGAGAATACAATTCTGAATCGGTCTTCAAATTTTCCGGCATCGGAACTGAATGAATATTCCAATCCGTTTGATATATCAAGGATTTTGTCATCATATAAATCTTCAAAATATATTTCTGTTGATTTATTTAAATTTAAAGCCGGTATTTGTATATTAAACGTTCCTGCAACCGGTGATTTGAAACCAATCGGTATTATCAGTTCATTGTAATATCCCGAAAGAGTGTTTATCGAAACCGGTGTATTCCCGTACAAAACACTGTATATCTGCGGCATTTCGTACCAATCATCGGGGAATAGTTTAAATGCATCGTAATTATCATCGAAAGCGGCTGTAGCTTCCGGCACAAATCGTATAACTGCCTCATCTTGTTTATCATTGTTCGAAACACTTATTCGTATTAAATCAATTTCGTTAAGATAATTTTTATAAAACGAATGCGTATCTGTAGTTCGTGCACTTTCGGGAGTTACGAGTAAACCGGTTTGGTTATCGTCGGGGTTTGCTTTATCTTCTTTTACTTTTACAAAATATCCTTGCATAGGCGGAATAATATTCGTAGCGTTATTTGTTCCTACGCCGGCATCTTGTGCTCCGTCGGGGTCAGCCGGCGGAACATAATACGAATAATTTGTTCCGTTCCAAAAATAAATTGAATTGTAAATATTTGTTTTTGTCCAACCGGTTGCATTCCAATCAATATTTGCAGGATACGGATTTCCTACAAAATTCCATCCTCTGTGTACCGTATCCGGATGATTGTCAATCACTTCCGTATTCCCGGTATAAATCAAAGATTTACTTTTATCGCCTATATTAAAATCGCCGGAATTTGAACGTCGTAATTCAAATGTTAAATCGGCATCACCGTAATAAGCATAACCTTCCGCTATATTCATAATTCCGGTAAATTCATTCCAATCGGCACCTAAAGCGTTCCAAGTGCTTCCGGATTCATCGTATGTGTAAAAATTCGGATTTCCGTAAGGATAATTATCCACTTTAAATCTGTCGGAACTTACCGATGTCATAGGAGCCGAAATATAATGATAGGCACCCGAAGGTATATATAATTCGGTAGTTACATCAGAATTTGTACCGTATGAAATTGCTCCGTTATTTATGAAACATGCGTTTCCGGTATTATCAGATTTTAATGTAAATGAACCGTTAATTGTAAACCTTCCTTCGGTAGTTAAAGATTTTAACGGATTAACCGTTAAACTTGCACCTAGATCTATCGTTAATTTACGAGATACGGCATTTATGTCAATAACCGGTTGGTTAGCCGGTGCAGCCGGAATTAACGCATCTTTGGTTCCGGTAGGTACGCCGGCTGTCCAGTTATTAGGATTATTCCATACAGTCGATACATCTCCCGTCCAACGTGTATAACCGTGAAGCGGATTATCTTCGTTCGTTGAGGCAAAAGTAACCGGACCGAAAGAACTTAACGCCGAACCGGAAGTAATTGATCCTGCCGTAACAGTACCGGTTATTCCGCCGTTATTTTGGTTTTCCCACTGTCCGCCGGTATATAATGCGGTTGTTAGTGTTGATAAATTATCTATTCCCGATTGTGCACCGTCTTCCCAATATAAAGTAATTAAAGATTCTCCGGTACCGGAAGTTCTGTCAATTGTCCAATGTTCGTAACCGCTGACATGGTCTATACCTGCACCGAGTGAAGATATATCGGAATAAGGTGCTTCGTGATAGCGAACAACAAAAGTTGCGGAATTTGACAAACCCGATATTCCGAGACGGGCAAATTTAGTACCTTCGCCGACAGGAAAAGTAAAGTTTGCAGTTCCTGTTTTTGTAAGCGGGCCGTTGACATAACTTGCCGAAGTGTTTCCGCCGTTTAAAGTAACACCGGAGGCAATTGTAAGCATTTGGTTTGTTGTTGTTTCTATCACACCGTCTGTCATTGTCCAATCGGTACCGTTTACATTAACATCTCCGTAAAGAATTATTTGCGGAAATGTTGAAGCCGAATTATTTACGGTAAGGTTATAGAAATTCTCGGTATTGTAATTTTGAATTAATTGTGTAGAATTTCCGTTAAAAATAACCGTACCGGAAGCGGCATTAAATGTTCCGTTGTTTATCCAATCACCGTATAAGGTTAAATTATAAGAACCTCCGTTTAAAGAAGAATTGTTTTGAATTTCCAAATCATTTTCAATAATAATATCGGAAGAAATAATTTTATTTAAATTTCCGCGACAGCTTAATTTGTAGAAATTGCCGCCTCCGTTTGTCATTGAGATATTTTGATTTCCTCCGTTTAAAACTACAATACCGTTTCCGTTATTGAAAGTTCCGTTATTTGTAAAATCACCTCCCACAAACAAAGTGTCGGTTTGACTTGAAACGGTAAAAGCTCCTTGACTTACGGTAAAACTGCCTTCGGTATATAAGTTACTTCCTGTCATATATTCGGCATTTCCGGAAGAATTTATTTCAAGATTATAGAAACTGCTGTTTCCCGAAATAGTTAAAAGTTGCCCTCCGGAAGCATCAAAAATAACAGTTGAACTTCCTCCGTGATTAAATGTGCCTCCTATTGACCAAATATCGGCAACATTTATATTTGAAACCGACCCTGCGGCTACATCGAAACGCCCGCCGGAAGCAACACTTACTTGGTTGTCAATATCAAGATTTTTTCCGTTATTAATGGTCAAGAAACCGCCGTTTTCGATAATCAAATCATAGCATGTTCCGTCATTATCCGCAGCTAATATTCCGAGTACGGGATTATTTCCGCTGCCTGCAGAAACATCGGGAATTTTTGCTATACTTAACGAATTCGGCACGGCATGTCCGCTCGGGGTATCCCAGTTGCCTGCCACATTCCAATCTGTATTCACATTTCCTGTCCAAACATATTGATCGTGTGTGTATGTCCAATGAATTAAACCGTCGGTTTCTCCGTGTGCCGGATTGTCGTCTTCATAATTTGCACCGGCTAATAAACCGATTGCATCTTCAAAGGTTATAACTCCTGAACCGGATAATCTTTTAACGTTTACGGATGCCCCTGAATGGAAATACACATTTGTTACCGTAAAATCGGTAAAATTGTTTTCTAACCACAGGTATTGTCCGGGGTTAAGACCGTTTCGCCATACTCCGTATGAGAAATTATTAATTACGGAACCGGCTTTGAACCTGATACCGTTTGCATCGGTATTTTGAATATTATAATATTGAGCCGTAAATGCACCTCCGGTATTAATATTAACGGTATAATATCCGGATTGGGCTTGTAAATAGGCAGGGTTATCAATATTTGAACCTGTAAGATATAAATTTCCGCCGTTATTTACTTCGACAGAAGCACCGCTTGCCGGTTTCAAAACAGCATCGGCATTTACGGTTAATGCTCCTCCGGAAAGTGTCAGAACATCCGTTCCGGTACCGTCTCCCATATTAAACGTTAATGTATTTAAGTTAAAGTTTCCGGAATTGATATTCATATTGTGAATTAGATTCAAATTATTTGCAGTCAAATTAACCGAAGAAGTAGTATTTGCATTAATGTCAATATTATAGAAATCGGAAGTACCCGGATTAAAAATTTGGGCAGCATTTGTACCCGCCAAAATTAATTTGGCATTTTGATGTACATAATTTCCGTAATTTTCAAAGTTTCCTTTTACGGTTAAGATACGGGAATTTGCTCCCATATCAAAAGTTCCGTTTTTTATAAGAAAGTTTCCGTTAACGGTTGTATTTCTTAATAATTGTATATCGGATACCGTATTTATATGTAAGTTATAAAAATAATCGTTAAAATTATCAATTGTTCTGATACCGAGCGGTGAATTCATAATAACGGTTCCGGTTCCGGCTATAAACATTCCCGTATTTTTCCAATTTCCGCCGACGCATAAAGTATCGCTTCCCGATGTCATCGTAATTGTTCCGTCAAAATTTATATCTTCGGCAACAACCAGCGTTGTATCGGTTGCGGCATTCGAATTTAAAGTTAAAATTGCATTGGTTTGAACTTCCAAAGTTTTAGCTCTTGCACCGTCGTGATCAATAACAGGTTGATTTGTTCTTTGCGTAATAATAACGTTGTCGGAAATAAGAGGTATTCTGTCGATTCCGTAAGTTACTTCCCAGTTACCGATTTTATACCAATCGTTATCAATATCTCCTGTCCACATAACATAAGGCGGTGATATCCAATTTATTAAATTATTCGGGTCGTTATCAAAATCTTCTCCGGCAAATTGACCTGAATAATTTTTGAAATCAATTTGCCCGGAAACGGTTAAATTTTTAGTAACATTGGCTGCACCTCCTCCGGGATTATATGGGAAAGATACATCCGTAACGGGGTTACCGTTTACTTCCGTAAAATCCTGATTATTTTCTATTCGCAGGCAAGAACCGCCGTTTGCAGCATTTGTAAATGTTCCGTAACTAAAATTATAGTTCGGGTCGATTACGGCACCGTTTTTAATATATATACCGTTTTCCTGCATATATTCAAACAAATAATTTCTTGCTTTTATTGAGCCGCCGTTTTCTACGTTAAAATAATATCTGCCGTCATAATTCGTAACTGTTGCGACATTATTATAATCACCTACGACATCAATTTCTCCTCCTGAGTTTATTTTCAATGTACCGTAATTCGGTAATTGCAGTGTACCTCCGGCACCTATTTTATACAATCCGGATATTTCGTTTACTTCACCGTAGTTACCCATTCTTACAAGTTTTCCGTTACCGTCGAATGTTCCGGCAATTAAATTAAATTGTCCGTTCATTTGCATATCGTCTTGTAAAAAATACGTTGCTCCTGAATTTATTGTAAGGTTGTTTAACACAGAGCCGTTCATTTGTAAGTTAGAACTTCCCGCTGTTTTATTCAGATAATATGTTCCGGCGGTACCGAATGTACCTGAAAGAGCAGACATATCTCCGCCTACATACATTGTTTGGTTTTGATATAAAAATCCGTTTAAAACGCGTAAATTATCTTGCACCGTGATATCCGTCCAATATGAACGAAGATCGCCGGAAGTTTTGTTAACAGTTAATTTATAGAAAGGATTTGTATTTTTACTTTCATCATATATATATAAATAGGAGTGTTCGTCATTTCCGTCAAAAATAACTTCACCTTCATGCGGAATAAATGTTGCACCGTATCGATTATACCAGTTTCCTTCTATGTTTATTCTGTAATTATTTGCCGTAACATCAAGATTTGCATCGTTATAGATATTAAGATAACCGTTAATATCAAGATTTCCTCCGGCAATTTTCATACTGTTATCTATTACTACATTTCCGTAAATAACAGGTACCGAAGCTATGGTTTGCTGCATTGTTCCGTCATAAACCGTTAAACTGTTTTTATTAAAATCGTAATTATTGAAACCTGTCGGAAAATTAGTTGCACCTCTCACATATATTCTTCGGGTATCAGCCATTGAGAATGTTCCTGTTCCTACAGTATTTGTAATTTGATAGGTTTGAACATTCAAATACATATTGGGGCTTATAACAGCTAAATCACCTGTCATATCAATACCGCCTTCCAGAACTACGGCACCGTTATTTTTTAATGTAAGGTTGTTAAATTTTGCTCCGTAAATATACTGTGTATTGTTTCTGTCAAATTCAATTGTTCCCGTTCCCGTATATCCGCCGGTACCTGTCCAACGATAACCGGAGAAAGTATGCGTATATCCTCCGTCGTCAAATGTACCGTTTATTTCAATTGTTACGTTACCGTTCATATCAATGGTTTCTCCGCCTTTAAAGGTTCCGTTTTTAACGAGTAAAACTCCGTCTGCAGTACAGTTGTTAATCGTAGATTTGGTTCCTGATCCGTCAATTGTAAGGTTCCAAAATATACCGTCGGTAATTGTTTGGTCATTTGTTCCGTCAAACAAAACAGTTCCGTGTCTTGTATTATCGAAAACACCGCCTGAATTATTAAAATTACCTTTAATATGTATTTTATAATTATTTACATCCGGGGCAAAAGTTCCGCTGTTAATTGTAAAATTATTGTCAACAAAAATTTCTTGTGTTGTACATATAAACGTTGCACCGCCGTTAAAAGTAATATTTCCGAAAGCAGAACTTCCGGGGTTTAATGTAACACTTCCTCCCGAGGCATTAAATATCACATTTCCGTTTCCGTGAACAAAAAGAGCATTCTGCGATTTTGTCCAACTTCCGTTTACGGCAATTGAACAAGAAGGATCGTCAACAGCTAAAATTCCAACGCTTGTACCGCTTCCGAGATAAACATTTCCGGCAACGGAGAGGTCGTATCCCGATTGCAAAGTTAAAAATCCGTCGGTAATATTTAAGTCTTTACAAACAGCATTTTGTCCGGTAATTATAGGATTGTTTGCTCTGGAAGGTATAATTGCATTTATTCCGTTTGTAGGAACAACGCCGGACGACCAGTTGTCTTTGTTAAACCAATCCGTACTTACAGCCCCCGTCCAATACGCTTCGGAAACCGGAGGCCATTCAATAAGACTTGATGCCGAATTATTTTCACCTGTATCGTCAGCTTCGTAGATTGATCCGGCAAGTAATCCGCTTGCTGTTCCTCCGAAAGTTAATACTCCGGTTGATCCGGCAGCACGTTTTACGTTGAAATGATGTCCTACGGAAGGTGTTCCGCTGAAATTGAATACGACATCATTTACATTTCCAATTCCGGATACATCGGCATTGCATTCTAAATAATAGTGATTTCCGCTTGTTGATGTATTTAAATCAGACCATGTACCGTTTGAGAAATTGTCGGTCGGGTCAATTGTTGCTCCGGCATCGACATACAGTCCGTCATCAACTAAATATTTCATTAAATAATATTGTGCAAAAATATTTCCGCCGTTATTTATGTTTATATCAATTCTGTGAGTATTTGAGTACCAATCATCGGAAGTAATAACGGCATTATTTCCGCTTGTTCCTACTATCTTAATTGTTCCGTCAACATCAAGTTTCGGATTTCCGTCATCTCTGCAACTGAATATAAGCGAAGCTCCGGCATTAACCGTTAATGTTCCTCCGGATTGAATTGTATGAGATTCGGCTTGCGGAATAACGGGATCGTTCGGGTCGTCGTTTCCGAGACGAAGTATTTGTCCGTTTAAATCAAGCGTTGCTCCGGTTCCGATTGTCATATTTTCGTAAAAACGTGTTTCTTCGGTAAGGGAGTATGTTCTTGTATTTTGTCCCCAAATTGCTTGGTTGAAAGTAACGAAATCAAAAGATCCCTGTCCTTGTTTTATAGTTTTGGCATCGCTTGTTTTACTTTCAAAAGCAAACGTATTTCCCCAAGCATATAAATAGCCGTTATTTATAAAATTTCCGGACATAGTTACATTATAGGTCGGGGTGGACGAATCGGAGTTTTGTGAACATCTTAATTGTGTTCCTTCTTCAATTGTCATATCATCGATATTCAATGATCCTTCAAGGTATCGTACCCTTGTCCATTGGTCGTATCGTCTGAAAGTAATATCTTGACAGGTCATTGCCGGGATATATTGTGTTCCGTTTCTGTCAAAAATAAAGTTTGCATTATCGGTTGTCCAAGTCCCTCCGTTATCGGTTATTCTTTCCGAAGCAATATTATGTGTTAAATTGTTCATATTAACCGAAGAGCCGTTTTCCAGCGTAAATGTTCCGTTATTTACATCTATTCCGTTATTTACAAAAGTAATTATACCTCCGGTATTATTAAAATCGACAGCATAAAAATTATTATCGGCACCGGGGTCAATTGTTTGATTTGAAGTACCGTTGAAATTAACGACATAGGCAGTATGGTTAAAAATACCGTTGTTTGTCCATGTTGTACCTGAAAAATCCAGACGTCTCGGAACATAAAGTGTTACACCGTTATTCACGGTAAGGTTTCCTTTTACATTGTACCAATCATTACCGTTGTAATATAATGATTTTTGTCCGGAGCCGGCAAAAACGACATTATTCATATCAAAAACGGTTGCACCGTAACCGCCGTCAACAATTCTTTGGTCGGTACCGTCGAATGTCATAGTTGTTGTACCTGAAGGTGTATATTTTCTGATATCAACATACGCTCCGGCAATATTTATATTATGTCCGTTATCAATTAATTCCGGTTCATCGTTGTACATTCTGAAATCACCTTCTACATCCAAATCTCCGTCAAGCGAAACCGTAATTTCGGCATCCGTAGAGATATATAGGTTTCCGTAATTCGGGATAGTATTTATTTCTTGGTTTCCTACGGTTCCTCTGATATAAACACGACTGTCTTTATGTAAATTATAATTTGCAAAACCAACAGGAAAAGCTTTACGACCTGAATTTGCACCTAATGTTTCGGGATTGTATGAGTTAACATATGCGGTGGCAGCAAGCGTAAATGTTTTTCCGTTTCCGGTACATATAATATTAACTGTATCTTGGTTTAGGTACGCATCTTCCAATATTGACATATCGCCGGTTATATTAATACTGTGATACCGAACGTTCATATATCCTCTGTTTTTCTTTATCACATTATTGAAACCTACAATATCGGTATCTACCGTCCAATAATCTCCGTAATGAATAATTGTTCCGTTTGCTCCCCATACAATAGGATGAGAAGAGCCGATTTTACTGAGGTTTCCTACAAGTTTTACGGTATAATTATTAACGTCGAATGTTGTTTCGTCATCATGGATATAAAGAGAAGCTTTTACGTCAATATCTCCGGACAGGGTTTTTGTCGTAACAGCACCGCTGTTCCAGATATGACGAAGCATCAGATTATAGTATGTTGTCGAATAAATTGTTTGATTAATATCTGCATAATAATCTACGGTACCACCCGAAAGATTTATTGTTTCAAAATTCTTCGGGAAATTATTTGCTCCGTTTACGTATATTCTTCCGTCACTCATATTCAGAGTGTTAGCTCCTGCCGTTCCGTCAACTTCGGTACCGTCGGAAATATATAAAGCAGCTGCATTAATTATAAGATTTCCGTTGATATTCATATTCTGACGCATATATTTTGTTCTTGTTCCCGATATTGTAACATTATTAAATGTTGTGGGTTGCGTAGTTGAACTTCCTATATTTTGGTCGGATGTTGTTCCGTCAAAAATAACGGAGCCGGCACCGCTTTGAGCAAAACCGGCATTTCCTTCTTGGTTTATCCAGTCGCCGCCTATATAAATAATGTTTGTTCCTCCGTCTAATACGGTTCCCGAACCGATTGTTAAGTCATTATTAATATCAATATTTGCGGTAAGAGTTTTAGTACCTGAATTGTTTGTAATAAAGTTATAAAATTCACCTCCGTTCACCGTTTGATTTGTTCCGTCAAAAATAACCGTGCTTGTACCGACATTAAATACGGTTCCTCCGTTGCGAGTCCAATTTCCGGCAACGGTAATTGTATTGGTTCCGGCATTTAAAATACCGCTTTGCAATAAAAGGTTTCCGTTTATATCCAATGTATTACTGATAACATTGGTTCCTCCGTTTCCGTTAATTGTTAAATTCCAAAACGAATCACCGGCACCTTGTGTCGTAATTGTGTGTGTACCCGAAATCGGGTTAAAAATTACCGTTGATGTACCTTCGTTAAACGTACCTTCGTTAGACCAAGAACCTCCGAGCGTTATTTCATCGGCAGCATTTGTTTGTGTTAAAACCGAATTTGAGCTTATTGAAATATCTTCGGAAACTGTAAGTTTTCTTCCGTTAAGAATTAATGAAATTTGATTTGAGCCGGAATTCATTATTAATTCTTTTGCTGTACCGTCGGCAGTTGAAGAAAGATCGACGGTATAGCTTGCTGCTACGGCACTGTGGTCGAGTATAACGACTGAATTTGCATCGGGTACGGCATCGTTTGACCAGTTTTGAGGGTCGTTCCAGTGTTGATTATCTCCGTCTCCGTCGGTATTACCGTCCCAATAAACGGCTCCGGGGTATGTCCAATTAACGAGGGTACCGGGATTTCCGTTGTCGTTATCATAAGATTCTCCGGCAAGTGTTCCGCCGGCATTTATAAAGTTCATAGCTCCGTTACCCGATGTTCGCTGAACATTATATGTAGTTCCGGAGTTAAATGTAACATCGTTCACTGTTCTGTCTCCGCCTAAATCTATTCCTGTTGTTGTAAGATAAGCCGTACCTGCTCCGGACGAGAAACTTCCGTTTTGGAAAGTATGGGTTGCATCTATATTTCCGCCTTGAATTTCAATACCGTTTCCGTCTGTGCCTTCAATTCTGTAATTTTCGGCAGCTGTTGTTCCGCCGGTTTGAATAAAAGTAAAATGACCGGAAGTTGCTATCAGGGATGCCGGATTATCTGCATGCCCGACTAAATTAAAAGTTCCTCCTGAATTTGTAAAACTTGCTCCGTTTCCTATACTGATAACAGCAGCCGAATCGGCATTCAATGTTCCGCCGATAAGATTAAGATTTCCGGAACTGCCTTGCGTTGTAATATCATAAGAATTTAAATTAACAGTTCCGTCATTAATTGTAAGTGCTCTGTTATTATAGAGTAACAAATTGCTTTCAAAATTATAAGAAGTTCCTGCAATTCCGCTGAATTGAATTATACCGTATGTATTTGAATTTCCGGGATTGAAAATATGATTTCCGCTTTGCGGGTTAAGTGTTATTTTTTCTCCGTAATTATTACTGTATATTGCTCCGTTATTTATAAAATCTCCGCCTATTTCTATATCGTTTATACCGTAAGTATTAGGATCGTAACTTTGGTAGAACCTGCCCTTTACTATTTCAAAATTATTTTTTACGGTAAGATTACCGTGTATAAACATCCAATAATCATCATTTGAAGCATTTATGGTTAAATTATAAAAATCTTTTGTTCCGCCTTGTGTAACTACTTGTCCTCCGTTATAAGCCGTGTTTGTTTTTCCGGTAAATATTCTGTTATATTCTCCGGTAACCGTAACGGTTCCTTCATGGGCAATAAAAGACCCTGTACTGTCGTTATGCCAATAATCATCTAAGGTTATATTGTAGTTATTTGCACTTACGTCAAGAGTTGCATCATCTATCCAAAGATTTCCGGTAAGGTTAATATCTCCGTTTAATGTTTTATTGTGATTTCCTCCTCCGAAACGAACGGAATGGAAAGAAGATTGGCTTATATTTTGGTCGTGGTTTCCGTCGAAATGAAGAGTTGCCGAATGTCTGAAAATTCCTGTATTAATCCAATTTCCTTCAACATAATGATCCCAATATTGTCCGTCAAGTGTAGAATTATTAATAATAAGGTCGTTTTCAAATTTAAATGAATTATCGTATAAACGTTTTACCGCCGTACCGGAAAATTCCGCATCATAAAAAACAATTATATTTGAATTATAATTTCTGATTAATTGTGCCGTATTATTTCCGTTAAAATAAACTTTACCGTTGTTATGCGTAAATGTACAACCTTCTCGGAAATAAAAATTACCGGATACATATAAATTTTGTCCGTTTAAATCGAAAGACGCATTGTTTTCAACAAAATTAAATACTCCGTTAACGTGAATTTCGGAATTTGCCGTTACCAATTTATTTGCAGAAGGTTTATCAATATAAAAATAATTGAAATAACTTGCCGTATTTGCTTGAATTGTCTGATTCGCAGTTGTTCCGTCAAAAGTTGTAATTCCTCCTGTTTGATGAAATTGTCCGCTTGCCTGTTCTGTCCAATTTCCTTCAATATTTATGTATTGATCAGTTTGTACCGTAACGTTATTTTGAATTACCAAGTCTTTTAAAATATCTGCTTGTCCGGAAATAGTTTTTGTTCCGGAACCCGAAAAATAAACATACGCAAAATGCGACTGACTTATATCTTGGTCGGTACCGTCGAAAACGATGTATGAACTTCCTGTTAAATCCGTTGTTTGCAAGCTCATATTCCAATCGCCTGCAACATTTATTTGATGAGAGTTATCCGTTAAAACAGGTGTATAGCCGACAGCCGACATATTTCCGTTTATATCTAAATTAGTTTGTGGTATTTTATCATTATCTCCGTACAATTCAATATTTCCGTAAGTAAAACCTCCGGGAATTTGTTGGTTTGAACCGTTAACAGTTCTGTCAAATCTTACGGTTGAATTAATATCCAAGGAAATTGTTCCGGAAAAACTGCTCACTGAAGTTTGAAAAGTATTTACGCCGCTTGTTAACAACCATACTTCATTTCCGACAGAAAAATTGCTTCCGCCGGTAATAATATGTTCGTCAATATCAATATAAAGCCGATTTGCATTGCTTCCTCCCGTATTTGTTGCCGAAAAATTGCCGTTTACAACAATATCGTTTCTGAAATATTTTCTTCTTACTTGAGAAGGAGCCGTATTTGTTATCGTTAAATTATAAAAAGTATATGAACCGGTTCCTGCATCGTAAATATATTGGTCGGCATCAGGAGCATCAAAAGTAACAGTTCCGCCTGTTGCGGTTAAAATACCGTTTCCCCAGTTTTGATTACTGTTTACAAGCGAACCGGCTAAAGTCATATCATAATTTCCCAATTTAAATTCCGTACCGTTATAAATATATAAATTTCCGTTAACATCAAGATTTCCGGCTGCGGTTTTTGATGTTCCGCTGTTTAAATACAAATGCCAATAAGAAACAGAATTATTTACTGTTTGATTTGAAAGAGATGCATCGTAACGTGCATAGGAACCTTCTTCAAAAGTTACGGTACCGAAGCCGGTCGGAAAATTATTTGTACCTCTTATATATAAAGATGTATTATTTTTTATATCCAAAACTTTCGATGCCGTTCCTATAAGTTGCGAATTGTTATTAATTATAAACCCTATATGATTACCGTCGTCATTAACATCAGTTGTCATATTGCCGTTTACTCTCATTATATCACCGTCACCTACATAGCTGTATCCTTTAACTAAAATATCGGCAGTACCGAGCGTAAAATCATTATCATCGGTATCATATAAAGTTCCGCCTTTAAGAATAATTGTTCCGCTGAAATTACACGTACCGTTAATATATCCTCCGCCTTCCAATGTTTGGGTATGCGAATTTCCGTTATCATCAACGGTAACTCCGTTATCAATTAAAAATGTATTGGCAACAGTCATATCTCCGTCAATAGTTTTTGTTCCCGCATTTTGAAAATATGCCTGATAAAAATTTACATTCGGATTTCCGTCTGTTGTACCTATCGTAATTGTTTGATTTGCAGAAGAATTAAAGGTTGCTCTTCCGGCCGTAGCGGTAAATTTACTTCCGTTATCCACCGTAAAACCGGCTTGAAAGATATTAGAAGATGTTGATTTTACTTCGGTATTGCCGGAAATATTAAAATTATTTGTAACAGTAACATTATCAGCCAACACACCTATTCCTCCTCCGTTATATACAAGATTATAAAAAGTTGCTGAAGAAGTTATTGATTGAATTAAGGAAGCATCCATTTGTATTGTTCCGTTTCCGGTCATTTGTCCTGTTCCGTTTTCCGTCCAATTTCCGGCAACGGTATGAGTAAAACCGCCGTCGGCAAAAGTTGCTCCGTTTTCGATAATAACAGAACCGTTAATATCGAAAGCAACGCCGGCTGTTACAGTTCCTCCGGTAAATGTAACGGTATTAAATTGAGGTGAGTTATTCCCGCCTACGGTAAAATTTCCGCCGGAAGCATCAAATATAACATCGGCAACCTGACTCGATGTATTATACAAATCAAGGATTCCGTTATTGGTAAGACCGGCTTGAAATGTTATTACATGGGTAATATCAAAAGCTCCTACCGTAAAACTTCCGGATGCAGCTATTAATGTTGCTCCGGTAACTGTTAAGTTTCTTACCGTGGCATCATTCCCGATAACAAAATTTCCGTTTACGGTTAAACTTAATACCGTAACATCTTGATTTAAAGTTACGGTTGCACCGGAAACGACGGTAACGTTATCTCCCGCACCCGGAACTACACCATTCGACCAAGTTGTATTATCAGTCCAATTTCCGCCTGCTGCCGTTGAGGAAATATTGGCAGAAAAAGCAGCTGTTATTGTAAGCAGAACAAAAATTGTTGAAAGAATAAAAGTTTTCATAGTTTTTTATTTTATTAAAAAATTTTATATTTTTTTTGCAATATTACGATATTAGTATGTTTTATAAAAAAAAATTGACAAATCATATATATTATTACATTAAACAGGTATTTTAATACAAAATAAAATAATTTTTCGTATTAAAAGATAAAATTAAAGTAACAAAAAGTAAACATTCAATTTTTCACTATTTCATCGCATCATAAACAATTTGATGGATTTTTTGGCGTATTTTAAGCGTATTTATTCGCCAATTTTTTGCCGTAGGATTTACTCGATTTGAAAGGAATACGAAAACAATATCATTTACGGGGTCAACCCAAATACATGTTCCGGTAAATCCGGTATGCCCGAAGGATTCCGGCGGTGCGTCTTTTGCAATTATTGCTTTTTTGTGTTGTTTATCAAAACCCAAGCCCCTGAAACTGTCTCCTTGAAAAGTTGTAAAATTTTTTACGGTTTTCCCGGAAATATATCGAATACCGCCGTATGTTCCGCCGTTCAGCCACATTTGTCCCAAAACGGCTAAATCATACGCATCGGAGAATAAGCCGGCATTACCGGATATACCGCCGAGCATTGCCGCCGAAGGGTCGTGTACGTTTCCTCTTAAAAGTTGTTCTCGCCAGTATTTATCATATTCGGTCGGAACAATTCTGTTAAGAGAGAAATATCTTCTCGGTTTATAGCACATCGTTTTTAAACCCATCGGCAGATAAAAGGTATTTCGCATATAACTGTTCATACTTCGGCGATTCAGCGAATCTATTGCCGATTGCAACAAAATCATGTTTATATCGCTGTATTGATATATTTTTCGAGAATAAACACGTAATCGTTTTGTGTCTCGCCAAAGCGTATCAAACCAATTATTTTTAAAATAAAATCCGTCGGCAATTTTTATTTCTGCACTGTCTTTTATATAATAATTCGAAAAATATTTGTCATAAATTTTTTGGATTTCTTTTCTCGGATTAAAAACGGTATCTTTTATTGTCGTATCGCTTTTAATTCTTGCGTAAAATCGTTGTTTATTTATTTCCAAAGAATCATAAAAATTTTTTTTAAAAATTACGTAAGGAAGAATGGGCAAAGTCGGGGTAATTCCGGATTTGTGCATAAGCAAATCACGTATTCTCACCTGAAAAATATTATTCTTAGGTGTGGATGTAACAATTAAAGTGTCGTAAGCAATTAAAACAGAATCGTTTATTCTCAAAGTATCCTGAAATTTTAATATTTTTTTAAAATCTTTTACTTCGGAATATTTCAGTGTATCAATATTTATGATTGTGTCCGGTTTAATATTCGAGTAATCAATTTTTGTATCTCTGAAAAATCTGCCGAGTTTATCGTTTAATCGTATTTTGCCTCGGTCGTACAATTTCATGGCAGCCGTAGTTGTTGCCGCAATTTTTGTAACCGAAGCCAAATCGTATAAGTCGGTTTTTCGAACTTTTTGCCGTTTTGCATAGGTATGATATCCGAATGCTTTGTCATATATGTTGCATCCGTTTTTAAAAACAACAATTTGACATCCGGGAAAAGCCCCTCTGAAAATTCCGTTTTTTGCAACGGAATCGATTTTTTGTAAAATTTCGGAATTCAAGCCGACTTCTTCCGGCAGACATTTTGAAACACGCACTTTTTGTATCGCAGAAACCGTATCGGAACGGATATATTTTTCATATTTTGCGGGCAAATCAGCCGAAACATCTATTCCGCCGAAAAGAGCATCGGCGGCAAATTTCTGTTCCGTTCCGGAGTTTCCGAAAACTTGTATTACCGATGAGAAATTACTTGCAAATTTTAAATTTTCCGGTTTCCCGAAATTTAAAAGAGCCGTTGATTTTGCTTTATTATTATCGAAAATTGCATCGATACAAAGTGAATCAAGTAAATATGAATTAAGGACAATTATTTGATTATCATGTTTTTTTAAATTCCGAAGTTTGTAAATAAAATTCTTTTTATCGGTATTTATAACTGTTTTTTTTGCATAATCGTAAGTATTAAAATATCGTGTAAAATCCGGCAAATCCGATTGCCCGAGAATTAAAATATTGAATTTTGCATAACGAAGATTTTTATAGGGCAATAAATTATTTTCGTTTTTACTGATTTTTACGGAATTTCGATAAACGGCACGCTTTGCAATTTCGATTTCGGATGTTTTTAGAATACTGTCAATTTTTTCGATTTTAATTTGCTTATTATCGGCAAGTTCTGAAAAAGTTTTTGCCAGCAATATTTTTCGCACCGAGTTTTCTGTTTTATTTTCGGTTAATCGTTCATTTTTAAGCAATTCCAAAAGAATATTTTTCAACAAATCCGGTTTTTCCGAAATAAAGATATCAATTCCGGCATTTAAAAACTCGGCTACGGTATCGGCATTTATTTCTTTTGTTCTCAGCCGTTTTACAAAAAGTCCTTTAAAATTATAATTATTTTTTACCTGTTTTACGGCATTTGAACTTGCGTTTTTATCAAAATATATCCCCGTCAATCCTTCGGATATTAAATCAGAATTTCTTAAAAAATGCAAACTGTCCGCATCAATAAATCGATTATAATTTTCAAAATAAAGACGTTTTTTCAGCTTACTTATTTTCGTAAAAATACTGTCTGTTTTCGATAAATACGAAATATTTCCGGTGTCGGCATACGAATTAGG
>CAZCPV010000004.1:3964-15831 GCA_964500765.1 uncultured Draconibacterium sp. | reverse complement strand
TACAAAATTTTTATTAGAGTATCCTTATTTGCAGTATCAAGTTTTCCGAAATCGGCAATTATCATTTGACCGACTTTTTCTTCGGAAGAGATATATTTTAACGTTGTATCGGCATAAGCCGGATTTACATTTTTAAAAACGGATACGACGGATTTTACGGATTTTTTATTTACGGTATGCAGGAAAAAAGCCAGAGCCGGAATAATAAGTAACAATATGATTATAAGCAATATATACTTCTTCTTTACAGTAAACTTTTTATTCATAAACGAGAAAATGAGATTAATACCGAAAGGATATATTTTAACCCGAAAAATCCGTTTGGTATAAGAATAATTTAATTTTATTTCAAAAATAGAATTATTCCGAAATGTTTAAAGATTTATAGGACGAACGGTATAATTTGTTTGACGAAACTATTTATTTCGAGGATGATAATCATTTACGACCTGTTTCAAATATTCTCTGTCGATATGCGTGTAAATTTCGGTTGTAATAATTGATTCGTGCCCCAGCATTTCCTGTACGGCACGTAAATCGGCACCGCCTTCAACCAAATGCGTTGCAAAAGAATGTCGGAATGTATGCGGACTTATATTCTTCTTTATTTCGGCTTCTTTCGACAGGTTCTTGATTATCGTAAAAATCATAACTCTGGTCAGTTGTCTTCCGTATCGGTTCAGAAATAAAATATCGGCAAATTCCGGTTTAATATCCAAGTGATTGCGATAGTGTTCTTTATAATAATTTATTTCATAAATTGCTTTTTCGCCTATCGGAATTAATCGTTGCTTACTTCCTTTCCCGGTAACCATTATAAACCCCTCTTTAAAATGCAAATCGGACAATTTAAGATTCACAAGTTCGGAAACCCGTAATCCGCAAGAATACAAAGTTTCTATTACGGCTTTGTTTCGGTGTCCTTCCGGCTTGCTTAAATCTATTTTTGATTCGATTAAATCAATTTCCTGCACCGACAGTACTTCGGGCAATTTTTGTCCTATTTTAGGAGATTCCAGCAAATAAGCAGGATTATTTTCCGTTTCGTTTTCTAAAACTAAAAAATTAAAAAATGCTTTAATTCCGGAAATAATTCGAGCTTGTGAGCGGGGACTGAGATAAACGAAATTTAATTCATATATAAAATTTTCAAGTTCCGTTAAATCAATTTCTTCCGGAACTTTATCGGTATAATTTGCTAATTTTTTAACATCATTTACATAAGCATCGAGTGTGTTTTGAGCTAATGATTTTTCCAATTTCAGATATATTCTGAATTCGGAAATTTTATCATTCCATATTTTTTTAACGTTTTTTTTTAACATTAACTCTAAAATAAAATATATTTATAAAAAAATAAAAAAATGAAACTCTTTTTAATTATCTGTCAAAATTACTATAAATACTGACAATTCTTATCATAAAAAAGAAATAAATTATAAACAAATTTCTTCATTGTATAAAAAAACAGAAAAATAATTTGGTTACTTAAGTAATTTTCAATAATTTTATAACTCAATTTGGAGTTATTACTATATAGAAACATAAAATTTGATTTATCATGAAAAAAACAAAAAATGATGTAATCTTAATACCGACTGATTTCTCGGAGGTTTGTCAAAATGCAATAGAGCACGGCTCTTCTATTGCACATACGATGAAATATCGAGTTGTTTTGTTGCATGTAATTAACAAAGATACCGATAAATTTTTAGATGATGAAAATTTAAGTGATGATACGATTTCCGAAAAATTGGAAAATATTGCTTCGGAAGCTTCGAAAACTTATAATGTTCAGGTTGAATTTTTAGTAAAAAAAGGCGATTTGTTTGAAAATATAAAGGAAGCGTCCGATACTATAGGAGCTAAATTAATCATTTTGGGAACGCACGGAAAAGTGGGTTTCCAAAAAATTACCGGAAGTTACGTTCTGAAAGTCATCAGCGTTACAAATGTTCCGACAATAATTGTACAGAAACGTCGATATACCGAGGGTTACAAAAACATTGTATTCCCCATAACTGCATCGACACAAGACAGACAGAAAGTAACATGGGCAATCAATATTGCAAAAATGTTTGGTGCTACCGTTCACATGATTCCGAAATTTGAATCGGGTAAATTTTATAAAAACAGGATTATGAGTATCACTAAACAAATTAAGAATTTGTTTGATGAATATAATGTAAAATATGTAGATAAAGTTTCGTCACCTACCGAAGGGAATTTCTCAAAACAAGTTTTGGACTATGCCGTTGCAAATGATGCGGAGTTAATAATGACACTTGTGAATAAAGATAAAGGACTGTTTTTCTCTTCTTGGGATGAAAAACTTATTTATAACACATCGCAAATTCCGGTAATTTGTATCAACCCGATTGATACTAAGAAAACGACTTGGGTGGGTTATTAATTTTTTATAACAGCACAAAAAGCCGACATTATAAATTATGATGTCGGTTTTTTTATGCTCCGACAACGACTTCCGTCATTGAATCTTCGTGCAGATATTTTTGTGCTGTTTCAAGAATAATTTCGGGCGTAATATTTTTAATTGCTTCAAAATACTGATTAAAATATTCTTTTGTAAGATTATAAGAGATAGTTGATTTATATGCCTCGGATAATGCCAAAAATCCGTCAAAAAATTTTAAGAGATTACCGAATAACCATCTTTTTACTCTGATTAACTCCTCTTCTTTCGCAGGAATTGTTCTTAATATTTTTAATTCTTTATAAATCTCGTCTAACGCTTTTTTATAAACATCTTTTCCCGATTCTGCCGAAATTACAAAAAATCCGGATTCTGAAAATGAAACATTTGCTGCATAAATACCGTAAGTATAACCCTTTTCTTCGCGAATATTGGTCATTAATCTTGAACCGAAATAGCCGCCCAATATAACGGTACAAATATTTAAGTTAAAAAAATCTGGATGTAATTTATTTATTGTAATTTTTCCGACCCTTAAAGACGATTGTACGGTATTTTCAATTTTACGGTATATTTTTATCGGCTTTCTTACCGGATCTTTTAATTTTATTTTTGTTCGATTTGTTTCTGAAATGTTTAGCTGCTTTAAAAAAGATTCCAAAAAAATCAGATGTTCATCTTTTATTTTTCCGGACAATATAACAAACAAATTATCAGCAGTATAAAATTCTCCGTAAAATTTCAACAGTTGTTCTCCGGTGACATTTTCAAAATCATTTTCTTTAACAGAAATACCGTAGGGATGATTTTTTCCGAATATTGATTCGGCAAACAGCTCGGAGGATATAATGTCCGTTTTGTGTCTGTCAATTAAAAATGTTTGATATTTGTTCTTTAAGAAAACATCAGTTTCGTTTTGCGGAAAACAAGCATCAAATAATATCTCAAACAGCATTTGAAATGTTTCTTTAAAATATTTACTTAAAGTAAACAAGCTGACGGAAACATCATGTTTCCCGATTTCTGTTTCAAGGTAAGCACCGTAAAAATCAAATAATTCAGAAATTTGTTCAGACGAATATTTTTCGGTTCCTTTATCAATTAAAACACTTGTAATTTCAGGGATTAACGGATTTTTATGATAAACTTTACCTGCTTTAAAAACAAAATCCAATTTTATAATATCCCTGTTGCCTGAATTAAGCAAATAAACCGGAATTTTTCCTCCTAAAGATAATTTCTGTATCTCTTTGATATCTATTTTTGCACTTGTCTTAAAAATCGGTTGATTTTTTCTGTCCGGCATATTTTTTATATATTGTTAATTAATCAATTATGTTCTTAAATCAGGACCTACGCGATAAGATTTTTTAATGTATTTAATTTTACGAATTTGTTTTAAAATAGAATTTAATTTTTTTACATCAGAAACGGTTATTTCTATAATTCCGGAAACAGCATTTTTATCAACACTAATTTTCAGTTCCGTCATATTTGCATGATGATTTTTAGAAATTATATCAATCACTTCGGCAAGTAATCCCGGATTATCAACACCGTTAAATCTTATTTTGGCGGGAAATTCGATTTCTTCGGTTAAATCCCAAAAAACTTTAGCCGTATTCTTTCCGTCGGTAGAATTAAGCATTTTTGCCTGCGAGCATTCATTTCTGTGAAGAATAAATTCATGATTATTTTTTCTGAAAATAACGGCAATATCACCTGCAACGGGTTTGCAACATTCAGCTAGTTTAATATTTTCAAGATTTTTAACCACAAACTTCTCTTTCGGATTAAATTCAGATTCTTTTACCGGAATATTTTTTTCATTACTCCATAAATTTGTAACTTTTCTTAAAACACTTCTGTTGCTTTTTATATATGAAATAATATCATCTTCCTTTAAGGTATTGTTAATCAGGCGATAGTACAACTCTCCATCATTTTTACAATGAAATTTTATTCTCAATCTGTCTCGTTCGGAATCGGTAATTTTATATTTTTCATTTATTTTTTCGAATACGTTTTTACCGTCTTTTATTTTTTTGTTTTTTTGTTTTCGAATATGCTGTCTTAATAAATTTTTATTACTGTTACTGCTTAATGCATCAATTCTCGAAGAGTCTGTAACAATTTCATCGGAAGTAATAATTTTTACCTGATCGGCATTTTTTAATTTAAAATTGTAGCTGACTAATTTTCCGTTTACTTCGGCAGCTTGAAAATGTAAACCCAAATCGGAGTGTATTTGAAAAGCGAAATCCAAAACCGTAGCATCTTTCGGAAGTTTAATAACTTCTCCCTTCGGTGTTAAGGCATATATCTCGCGATGCTGAGGGCGTATAAGTTCAAGAATTTCTTTTTTTGTTAAATCTTTGTTGTTTATGAGTTCTTTAACCGAACGTACCCACCTGTACACATTTTCCAAATGTTTGTTTTTACAATCCGAAGCAAATCCTTTGGTTGAAATTATGTGCATTTTTTCTGTCATTATTTGCACTTCCGCCCACTTGCCTTCATACATTATATCTGCTATAAGTGCCTGAAAACCATTTGACTTTGGTGTAGTAATCCAATCTTTAAAGGTATGTTGCCGGGCAGGAAAAATATCCGTAAGCGATGAGTATGCAATATAACATTGTTGTTTTTCCGAATACGTTTTCATCGGTGTTATAATAATTCTTACCGAATTAAAATTGTGAATGTCGTTAAAAGACATTTTTTTTGTTTGTGTTATTCGCCACGCCCTATACAATGATCGTTGCGTAATTTCAATTCTGAATTTGAATTTATTTTTCGGAAAATCGGATTTTATTTTCTCGGCAATTTTATTTAAATAGTTTGTTCTTTCTTCAAAAGATTTATCGGCTTTTTCTTTGGTTCTTCGGTACTCAAAGGGCATTCGATACATAAAACTTAAATCTTCCAATTCTTTTTTTATATCGAACAAACCCAATAAGTGAGCCAAGGGTGCATATATATCGTATGCTTCGGCTGTTTTAATCATTTGCGAATTTTCGCTTATGCCTTCAAAAGTTCTCAAATTATGCAAACGATCGGCAATTTTAACATATGCCGTTCGTAAATCTGACGACATATTGCTTATAAATTTCTTAAACGTTTCAACCTGTACGGTACTGTTCGGGTCAAAACCTTCCAAAATTTTTGTAACACCGTCAACAATTCCGGCAATTTCTTCACCAAATTCTTTTTTTATATATTCCGAGGTATATTCTCCTTTACTGTCTTCTACAACATCGTGCAAAAGTGCGGCGGCGGCGGTTGTTGTGCCGAGGCCCATTTCCGTAGTAATAATTTTGGCTACGGCAATCGGATGTGTAATATAAGGCAAATGCTGACCTGTTTTTCTGAATTGTTTGATATGTACTTTATCTGCCAATTCAAATGCTTTGATAATAATTTTTTTTGATTTCGGATTTTGAAGTTGCGGTGACGATTCAAGAAAGTCATCAAATCGTTCTTGAACAATTTTTCGTTTTTCTTTATATGTCAACTCTTTATTTTCCATTTTTTCAAAAAAATAAACAGATTTAGAGAAAACCTGTTCTGAATAATTTCCCAAAAATAATACAGATTTATTATTTTTGGAAAAAAGTATTAAAATATTTAAATCTTTATGAACTTCGTCTTGTAAAGAAACTGCAATTAATAAACCAAAGTTACATAATTTTTCAATTTTATGTATCTCCCCTTTGAATTTTTATATTTTACAATGTAGAGATAAGAAGAAATCGGGGCAAGTTTTCCGTTTTTCAACATTCCGTTCCAACCGTAATCGGGATTTTTGCTTTCAAACAAAATATCTCCGAACGAACCGTATATAGTTAATTGATAATCAGATATAAAGGCAGATTTGGGCTTAAACGTTCGATTTTCTTCAATCCTGCTCCTCGGATTAAAGGCATTCGGAAAAATTACGGTTTCGTCTTGTTCGACACAACCGGTATTCGATTTATTAAAAAAATTATTTTCGTTAATTTGAACATAATAACAGAATTTTCCGGAAGTCGTTTCCGAAATAAATTGATTTTCATACAAAGGTTTAACATTATCGTTGTAAACGTGATTATTATTTTCCGATATTAATTCATAAATTGAATTATCAGCAGAACGAAATACTTGATACGGTAAACCGGAATACATATCTTTCCAATGCAGGATGTTAGTTTTATTTTCGGAAACAGCCGAAACAGAAAGGACAATATTACTTACCGTATCTGATTTCAGAAGAATATTACCGCAATAATCAACGGCAGCAATGTAATAATATGATATTTTTTCCGGATTGAAATTCTTATCTGAGAATTTCGGTATAAAATTTATTCCCGACAAATTATCAATTTCCAAATAGCCCGAATCATAATCGGGACTTTTAAACAGAGAATAACTTTCAACATCCGCACCGGAATCAAAAGAAAAAGAAATTGTGAGTTCTGCGTTATCAACTTGTACGGAATCAATCGTTAAAATTGTCGGAAAATTAACGGCATCCGTATTAATTGATTTCAAATTTGAGAAAGATTCCGTTCCGTCATTCCTGACAGCTTTTATGTAATAAGTATAAGTTGAATTATATTGAAGATTTTTATGAACAAAGGTTGTATCGTTATATACTTTTTCGCTTAGCTTAATATAGTTTCCGTTATTTTCTTTACAATAAATAATATATTTCACAAAATTACTTCCCCACCCAACATAATTATTCCACTTAATTGATATACTGTTTGAGCAATAATCATAATCACCTGATACATAAATTGTTTTGTGTTTTTCGCTCGGTAAACTGAAAACCGTATCACTTCCGTTTATTTTATACGCCGTTACTTCGTAAATTTCCGGTTGACCGTTCGGATTTGCCTGTCCGTATGTTACGGAATTATCTTCAAAAGTAAAAATATTCGAGTTTTCAATCCGTTGAACGGTATGCCAAGTATTATCCGGAACCGAAGGATATGAGCGAATAAAACGTTTTACGGCATACCCGTTTATCAAAGAAGAATTATTTACCGACCAATGAATTACGGGAAGTGAAGTTGATTGATTAACCGTAACAAAATCCATTGCCGGGATTTCAACAACTTGAGCAAAAAAAACAGTACTGAAGAAAATAGAAGAAAGAAATAAAGAGATATTTTTTAAGAACTTCAAAACAGAAAGAAGTTTAAATCAAAGAATCTATAAGACCTTGAGTATATTCATCATCATCCTCTTCATCGTCATAAGGTACTAATTCAAAATCTATTTCTAACATACTGGCATAATCATCTCCGGCTTCTTCCAAATCCTCGTCATCTTCCGGATAAAACCAACGTATTTTTACATTATGTCCGCTTTCTGCAATTTCTTCAAGACGCAACATAATCATCATTAATATCTTAGAAGAAACGGTATTAAAATATGTCAATTTAAAATCGAAAACAGTTTCTTCTAAAGGATCTTTACTGTATTCGTCTAACCAATCAAAAACGGGCTCATAAAATTCAATAGCATCTTCAGGACAGGTTTTCCCGGAAATTTCAAACTTTCCGGAATCTTTATCCAAAATAATACCGGGCAAATAACCTTCGGGCTTGTAACTCAACACATTCATAAAAACACTTTTTGAAAGATATCCTAATAACGACAAAAATACAAATAATATTTAAAAAAAACGATACTTTTTCAATAAATTCAATCAATAATCATAGTTTTTGTGATTGCGGAACAAGCTAATAAAGTTGTAACGGAAACACCCGATAAACCGTGAAAATTTATACTTTGCCCGGTTAAAAACAAATTTTCAAATTTTGTATTTACGGGAATCATACTTTCCGAAAAATTATCCGATTTTTTTAACAGACCGTATGCCGAACCGTCAGGGCTTCCGGTAAAGTCTATGAATGTTAAGGGAGTAGATACAAAATATTTTATTACGGCATCCCGAAAGCCGGGAATTATTTTTTCGATAACGGAAAATAAAGTCTCTGCTTTCTCGTTTTTATATTTTTTGTATTCTTCGCCCCGTTTACCTGTTTTTGTTTTCTGCCATTTTCGGTAATCATTAATATCGTCTTTACACATTATTTTTACGGTTGTCGCATAATTTTCCGTTTTCCCGGAAACAGGGTAATAAAACAAAATCTCGTTATTGTAAGAATTTATAAATTTGGGCTTATCATCAAATACAATTTTTTTGTCTTTTAACAGAACATTAATCATTAATACGCTGTTTGAATTCGGTAAATTTAAAATTCTTTTTCGATAGAATTTTTTCAATACATCGGATTTTATTTTAGGCAACAACAATTGCGGATGCAACGAAGAAAGAAAATAATCGGCATAATATTCCGAACCGTCTCGGCAAATGCAATGCGTTATTTTGTTCTTTTCGGATTTTAACTCCGAAACCGCTTTCTTTGTCAAAATAAATCCTTCGTTTTCATAAATTTTGTTACGTAAAATGTCGATAAAGTGCTTCGTTCCTCCGGTAAACATTCCCGCAGATTGTAAAAACGAACCCGTAATTGCCGCATAAATATATAAAGGTACGGTATCAAAATTATTGCCGAACAATAAACGATTAAATTTTAATACATTCTGTAATTCCTTATTTTTGGTAATTCTTTCTATAAATTCCGAAGCACTTTCCGAATAGTATTTTTGCAAATTTTTATTTGAATAAATATTTTCAATCATTAAATTGTCGAAAATTTCTTTAACTCCCGAAATAAACATTTCAATTCCCTTTTTTTCTTCCGGAAAATAAGTAAAAAGCCGATTTTTAAAAGCCGTAAAATTATTCGGTATCAAATAGCTTTTATTATTTAATATTAATTCAAATTCAGATATTTCGGAAACAGACAAATCATCGGAAATACCGAAAATTTTAAATAATTCGTTTTGAATTTGTCCTTTTTTCCAAGCACCGAAAAAATTCATTCCGGTATCAAACAAAATACCGTTTCGTTTAAAGGGTTGTATCATCCCTCCTATCTCATTATTTTTTTCAAGGACACAAATTTTCAACCCTTTTCTGCTTAACAAAGAGGCAGAAAGTAAACCGCTCAAACCCGCACCTATTATAACAACATCAAATTTTTCGGACATATTTATCAATTATTTTCACAAAACTAATGAAACATCCGGTTTTATAAAAAAACTCGTAAAATTTAATATTATTTCTTATATTTGTTTGGCTGTAAAAAGCATAAAAAAATGGTAATAAAACATAAAACCGAAGAACAATCTTTAATATCGGAATTTGAGAAGTTCCTTTCCGAAAACAAATTTCGTTTTAAAACAGAGGAAAACATTGAAAAAATTCGTAAAGCATTTCATTTTTCAAAAAAAGCACACGAAAATATGAAACGCCAAAACGGCGAATTATACATAAAACACTGTTTAAATATTGTAAAAACCGTTGTTAACGATTTCGGCTTGGGAACAACATCCGCCGTTTCCGCATTGCTGCACGATGTACCGGCAAAAACCGAATATACTTCGGAAGATATAAAAAACCGTTTCGGAGAAAAAGTTTTTAACATAATCGAAGGGCTTATAAAAATTAAAAATGCCGAATATTTTGAAAACAATTCCGAAGCATCTACATTTCGGCAAATTCTTATTTCCGTTTCGGACGATATTCGCGTAATTTTTATAAAAATTGCGGATAAATTAGACAATATAAGAACCATTGACGCACTGTCGCCCGAAAATAAGAGAAAAACCGTAAATGAAATTTTAAATATCTATGCCCCCATTGCTCACCGTATAGGGCTGTACAACGTAAAAGACGAAATGGAAGATATTTGCCTGCGTCATACTAACCCGTACATTTACAAGCAAATAAAAGAACGCCTTCAAACTTCCGAACGCGAAAGATTGCAATTTATTAACCGTTTTATAAAACCTATAAAAGAAAAATTAGACGCAAATAAAATTAAATACGATATATACGGCAGACCCAAAACCGTTTATTCCATTTGGAAAAAAATGATAAAAAAGAAAGTCGGGTTTAATGAAATTTACGATTTATTTGCCGTTCGTATTATTTTTAATCCGAAAAATAAGAAAAATGAAAATTTTGAAGCCCTCCAAATCGGCTCTTTAATTTCCGATTTATACCCCGAAAAAAAAGAACGAAGACGAAATTGGCTGCAAATTCCGAAAGAAACCGGCTACCGTGCTTTACACATTACGGTAATGAGCGATGAAGGACAATGGGTTGAAATTCAAATTCGTTCGGAAGAAATGCACGAAGCTGCCGAACACGGATTGGCTGCACACTGGAAATACAAAGGATTAAAAGAGAAGAAAACCGAATTTGACGAAAAAATAAAAGATATTTTAGATTTTTTAAATGAAGATAATTCTTCGGCAATTGCATTTATCGATAATCTGAAAATAAATTTATTTAATCCCGAAATTTTTGTTTTTACGCCGAAAGGAGAAATAATCAGTTTACCCAACGGTGCCACTGTTTTGGATTTTGCTTTTAAAATTCATACCGATATCGGGTTAAAAAGCATTGCCGGAAAAGTAAACGGAAAAACACAAGCACTCGATACCGTTTTAAAAAACGGAGACCAAACAGAAATTATAACCACAAAAAATCAACAACCGCAAAGAGAATGGCTTAATTTTGTAAAAACACAAAAAGCCGTTTATCATATTAAACGAATTTTCAGAGAAGAAATAAAAAAAAGCATCAACAGAGGTGAGGAATTAATTGAGTATTTACTGAAAGAACGCGGCATTGACAATATCGGAAAATGTATTGACAATTTAAGCAAAAAACTTGATTACAAGATAAAAGATAATTTTTTAGAAGATATCGGAGAAAACAAAATTACACGCACAAAACTTAAAGAGTATATTAAAAACCATTGCAAAAAAGAAAAACAAGTACGTTTTTGGAATATCAAAATTCCGTTTACCGGAACCGAAAAAAAAGATGAACCGGAATTACCCGAAACTTATAAAATTGCCGATTGTTGTACACCGGTTCCGGGCGATGAAATTGTAGGTATCAGAAACGAAAAGTCCGACAAAATTTTAATTCATAAAACAGATTGTCCTTCGGCAATTGCCGACATTGCATTCGGCGAAAAATACCTAAACGTAAAATGGACATCACAAACGAAAATTTCCGTTCTTAAAGAATTTATAATCAGCGGTAAAGATGAACCGGGAATACTCAATAAAATAACATCGGTTCTTTCAAAAAATTTATCAATAAACATTAAATCCGTTTATTTCGATACCGAAAAAGCAAATTTTACCGCAAAAATTAAATTATACACCAAGCAAGAAGATTTTTCGGAAAATTTAATAAAACAGTTGGAAAAAATTCCGGGTATAAATAATATTAAAATTATTAATTAAATTTTCCTTTTAATTTGTTTTATATTAATTTTAACTTTTTAAAAAAGTT
>CAZCPV010000004.1:0-3864 GCA_964500765.1 uncultured Draconibacterium sp. | reverse complement strand
AATTAAATTTTCCTTTTAATTTGTTTTATATTAATTTTAACTTTTTAAAAAAGTTATGGAAACACCCGATATTATAAAAACAGTTATTGAAATTTTTACGGAATACCTTGATTCCAAAGGGCACAGAAAAACACCCGAACGTTTTGCCATTTTAGAAGAAATATATTCCCGCGAAGGACATTTTGATATTGAAACTTTATATATTTCAATGAAAAACAAGAATTACCGCGTAAGCAGAGCAACTATCTACAATACCGTTGACCTGCTGCTCGACAGTAATTTAATTATAAAACATCAGTTTGAAAAAAATATTGCTCAATTCGAACGCTCATACAAATACAAGCAACACGACCATTTGGTATGTGATAATTGCGGTAAAATTATTGAATTTTGCGACCCGAGAATTCAAAATATTCAATCAACCATAGGCAAATTAATGAATTTTAAAATTAAATATCATTCACTTTATTTTCACGGTATTTGTGAAGAATGTCAAAAAAAAGCCGAATAAATTTTTTATACTTTCCGTAAAACTTAATTAATGAAAACAGATGTTCTTTTAGGATTACAATGGGGTGACGAAGGCAAAGGAAAAATTGTTGACGTATTAAGCCCCGAATACGATATAATTGCCCGATTTCAAGGCGGACCGAATGCCGGACATACCCTTATTTTCAATAATCAAAAATTTGTTTTGCATCTTATTCCTTCGGGAATTTTCAGAGAAAACACGTTAAACGTAATCGGCGAGGGTGTTGTTCTTGACCCGGTAATTTTTACGGAAGAAGTTGAACAAATTGAAAAAACCGGCAGAAATATTACCGAAAACCTGCTTATTGCCGAAAAAACAAGTTTAATTTTACCCACACACAGAATTCTTGATGCCGCCGACGAACATGAACTCGGAAAATCAAAAATCGGCTCGACCGGCAAAGGCATAGGTCCGGCATATATTGATAAAACAGGCAGAAATGCCCTTCGTATAGGAGACACTACCCTGCCCGATTTCAAAAAAAAATATAATACGCTGAAAGAAAAACACCTTAAACGACTAAAAACTTACGATTTTGATTTCGACCTTAAAGAATACGAACAAAAATGGTTTGAAAGCATCGAAAAATTAAAACGTTTTAAGTTTATTAACAGCAGTTTATTTTTCAACAAAGCCCTTGCCGAAGGGAAAAAAATACTTGCCGAAGGTGCACAAGGAACCCTGCTTGACATTAATGCCGGCACCTATCCCTTTGTAACTTCCTCAACGGTAAGTTCCGCAGGTGTTTGCACAGGGTTAGGCATTGCCCCGAATAAAATCGGCAATGTTTTCGGAATCGTAAAAGCATACACCACACGCGTAGGCAGCGGTCCGTTTCCCACCGAATTGTTCGACGAGGACGGAAAAAAACTGCAAAAACTCGGACACGAATACGGTGCCACAACCGGCAGAAAAAGACGTTGCGGATGGTTGGATATAACCGCCTTAAAATATGCCGTACAAATAAACGGCGTTACGGCATTAATTCTCACCAAAGCCGATATCTTATCCGGTTTTGAAAATTTTAAAGTATCGGAATTTTACGAAGTAAACGGGAAAAAAACAGCTTATTTTCCTTATGAAATTACCGAAAATGTAAAGCCCGTTTACAAAACTTTTAAAGGTTGGAAAAGCGATATAAAAAACATAAAAACAAAAGAAGATTTTCCGGAAGAATTTAAACTGTTTATTGATTATATCGAAAAACAAACCGGTGTACCGGTAAAAATAATTTCAACCGGTGCCGACCGAGAAGATACTGTATTTTTGTAAAATCATAACAGCTACAAACGTGCCAATGCCATAAAAATCGCATGCAAAGAAACGGTAATAAACAGCCAAATATTTCGGGAAGTTTCGGGACTGAACTTAAATAATTTATACTTTACGGAACCGGCATGGCAAGAGGTAATACAATCGCCGCAAAGCGTACAGGTAATACCGGGTTTTTTGTTTGCAATATCTTCCGGATTAAGTGCATCGTAGCGACAATGACTCGTGCACACATTACACAAAGTACAAGTGCTTTCTTCGATATACATACGAAACGGATTGATAAAACGGGCATAATTAATAAGCGTTCCGACAGGACAATAGCTTGTGCAATGTACCATTTTTCCTTTTTTTCGGCTTAACAAAACAATTATTAAAATTCCGACAATACCGAACGCACCGCCTGCAATTGCCGCCGTAAAGTAAGATGTTCCGAGTAAACGCATCAATAATGCCCCGAAAACAATTAATATCGCCGTTGTTGCTTTCAATTGTTTTTTAAATTTTATTTTTCCTTTCTCGGGTTTTCCGTTTGCCAATAAATTATCCAAAGCACCGAAATAGCATAAATGACTGCACCACGCCGGTCCCGACAATATAATCGTACTTAAAAAAAGAACGGTCATAAATCCGATTTTATATCGAAAAATCGGACCGCCGATAATCATTGCCGGCACGGGTAAATGTAATTTTCCGGCAGTCATTAAAAAAGTATGAAAACCGGAAATACCCAATAATAACTGCGAAAAAAAGATAAGAGAAAACAAGCCCCAGGTATATTTTCGCCATTTTGCAACATTTGCCGGATTGTGCATATAATAAACAACAACAGCACCGTATAAAGAAATGAAAAATATTTCGACCCATGCACCGCCCTGCCAAAAACGTTCGGCTAAAAGCATGGTTTTCTTAACTTTAAGCTGAACCATAATCAAATTTACGGCAACAAACACAAAAACAGAAATTGCAAGAATATATTTCGATTTTTTATCGGTATTTATTTTTAAAGCAGAAATTTTCATAATTAGTTATAAAAAGATGCAAATGTATAATTTATTCGTTTAATACTTTAATTGAACGAAAAGTATTTTTTTGTCTGTTGTTGATAAGTTGATTAATTAAAATAAAAAACTCGGTGTGTCTTAAAGATACGCCGAGTTAAAAGCACATAAAAAGCCCGACAATTTGCCGGGCTTTTTTTATGACTTATGCGTTGTTAAACTTTTTCAGATACTAAAACTCTTCCTTTATTTGTTTTTTTATTAACTATAACAGAAAAAGTCTCAATTATATTATTCTGCTTAATTTTGCGATTTCTCTTAAATAATCTTGTTTGATTATCAGTCATAAGTTCAGAAATATCAATTGCCATTTTATGAATTTCTTCATACTTTTCAGCAAAAGTATGAATGTATTTATAATTAGAACATTCAATCATAAATACATTATCTTCTTTATAAACAATAAAATCAAACTTTTCCATTATTAATTTTGTTTTCAATTTCCATAATATCTTTTTTTATCTTTATCAATAGACCTTTACCAAGCATTGTATTACTATGAAAATGGATAGGATAAGAAAAAACACCTTTCACAAATTTTTGATGACTGCCTCCTTTTGTTTTAACATGTTCCCAACCGTTTTTTTCAAGCATTGCGATTACTTCTTTTCCGCTCATTTGCTTTTTCCAACGGTAACCGCTTTTACCCGCCAAACCGCCCAAATAGGTATCGGTTTGTTTTGCAATGTTACAATTTTTACAAAAAGAATGCAAATTATTTTTACGTTTTTTTAGTTCGTCGTAAATATATTGCTCTCTCGGTGTAAGTATAAATTCTTTTAAATGCGGGTTTTGCTCTATTGTGCAGAATACTTTTTTAAGCTCGGCAATTTCTTCGGGTGTGTAAGGGTCGTTTGTTTTTCCGGGGCGGGTTCCGCTCGCCGATGACGCAGCGGGTTGTTTTTTACAACGGCTTTGGCTCCGAGAAAAAGCCCGCTTTACTGAATTATAATAAATTGTAAATACGGGTTTCAATTCCTTACCGGTGCGATTAAAAGA
>CAZCPV010000003.1:0-33799 GCA_964500765.1 uncultured Draconibacterium sp. | reverse complement strand
CATCGGCTTTAAAAGCGATATGGTTAAAAGGTGCATAAGCAACAGCCGATTGAAACGTGTTCGTACTTACGGATACTTTTGCTTTTAAATCGTTTTTTTCCTGCATTAAAGGGATAAAATTTCCGCCGGGAATAAGCTCGGTGGCACAACCTGAAATCAAAAAAGAAATTATTAATAAAGTTGAATATTTCACAGTCGCTGATTTTAAATGCTATTTAGCAGTTTTTAAAATTAATAAGATTTTTCGTACAGAAACTATAAATCTAATTTGCAAATACGGTTTAAATCGGTATTAAAATTCTCAATTTTATTATTTTTATATGTTTTAAGTTGAAAGTTGTTTCCGTCAAAAATGCCGAAAGTAAAATTAACGAGCCAATCGCCGAGGTTTATGTGTTTTGAAGATTTTCCGATGTCAATCATCAGCGGGAAATGCCGGTGTCCGTATATCAGGAAGTCGAAATATTCATTTTTCAAAACTTCTTCCGAATGCAAAATGAGCAATTCTTTGTCTCTTCCTTTAAAGTCGTAATGTGTTTCTTTGTTTCGCCGGCTGTGCGACCATTTGCGGGCAAGCCAAAAAGCAAAATTCGGATGCAGACGGGTAAAACACCATTGCAAAAATTTATTTGTAAAGATTTTTTTCAGAAATTTATAACTGTTGTCGCCGGGTCCCAGCCCGTCGCCGTGTGCCGTGTAAAATTTTTTATTTCCTATTTTTATTTTCAGTTCTTCGTGCAGAATTTTAACACCGAGTTCTTCCGTAAGGTAATTTTTCATCCAAACATCGTGGTTTCCGGTAAAGAAAATAATTGTAATGCCGGCATCGGAGAGTTCGGCAATTTTTCCGAGAAAACGGACAAACCCGCGCGGAACAACCGATTTGTATTCCCACCAAAAGTCAAAAATATCACCGACAAAATAAACGGTTTCGGCATCATTTTTTATTTCATCAAGAAATTTAACGAGTTTTAATTCGCGTTGTAAACTTTTTTCCCTGTCGGGAAGCCCGAGGTGAATATCGGAGATAAAATATGTTTTTTTCGTGTTCATTAAGTTGCAAAAGTAATTATTTTCACCGGGATAAGCGAAATCGAGTTTAATATTCGGAAAATTGATAATGATTATTTTTGAAACCGACTTTAATTGCTTTGTGGTTTTTTTCAAATAGCTTGTATGCTTTTTCAAGTTCCGACCAAAATAGACGTAATTGTTCGGGGCTCATTTCGGAAGAAACGGTTTCGGACAATTCTTTTTTGTCTTTTTCGGAAAAACGAAACGGGAAAATTTGGATTTTCGGATACCCGTATGTTTTTGAATTATGGTAAAGTGCCGACAGAAAAACAGGCAAGAAATTTTTATTCTCAAAAGATATGCAGCCGACTGAAACACAATTTCCGTGCAGGCAAATTGCTCCTCCGGGGTCGGCTTTTCCGAGAATTTTGCGTGTTCTGTTTCGGTCGATTTGCAGCGGATAGTCAATACACATTTTAAAACTTGAACCGTAACCGACTTCTCCCGAGTTGCCTATTTCGTTGTTGTTTAATTTTATCCACATAAACCAATTTGTACTGCCGTAAAGTATTTTGCAGGTATAGAACCCTTCGGGTGTTTTGCCGTCGCCTTGTTGTAATTTTGTTCCGGCTCGGTCGTCAACGGCACATACAGGCAGCGTTGCAAGAAGTTTTAATGTGTCCGAACGTTTTTCGGATGCCCAAATTTCAAATTCTTTCTCTTCTTTAAAAAATCGAAACATAACATATCTCGGCGGGAACTTGATACCGACTTTTTTACATCTATTTTTGTAAGAATTGCCGATAAGTTGTTCTAATCGCTGTTTTATAAATGCCGGTGATTTTTCGTTTTTCCCTTCGGGAATATCTTTTATTGTGTCAATTTCAAAAACGGTAAATTTTGAGCTTTTCGGTTCCTTAAATGTTTTATTATAAAGTTTTACGACCTTATGATTTTGAGAATCGGAACAAGAAAACAATAAAAGTGAGATTGAAATTGTAAGAATTATACGCATAAAAAAAAGGTTTATTTCAAGAACGAAGATAAACCTTTTTTTATTTTTATTCACGCTGTTTTAGTATCCGTAAATTTCGCTTAATTTTTGTCCGAGCAACGGACCTCTTAAATTTGTTGCAATAATTTTTCCTTCGGGGTCAATCAGGAAGTTAGCGGGAATACCTCGTACGCCGTAAACGGCAGCCGGTTCCGAGTTCCAATATTTTAAATCGCTTACGTGATTCCAATCGCCGAGACCGTCGGCTTTTATGGCATTTACCCAATCTTCTTTTGTTTTATCCAAAGAAACTTGGTAAACGGTAAAGCCGGATTTTTTATATTTTTTATAATTTTTTACGACATTCGGATTTTCGGCACGGCACGGACGACACCAGGCAGCCCAAAAATCAAGTAAAACATAATTTCCTCTTAAAGAAGAAAGTTTTATGTTTTTACCGTCGGGCGAAGGCAGGTCGATATCCGGTGCTTTGTTCCCTACGGTCGGCATGGGCGGATTGTTTACAATGTATTCGTGCAACCCTTTTACAAAACTTGAATTAGGGTACAATTTATAAAGTGAATCATCGGCTTTTACAAATAAATCTCTGTCGTCATTTAAGTTGAAAACACTCATATTTCTTCCGAATTGTTGATATAAGGCAATAATCGATGCCGGCGAACTCGGATGTTCGTTTATAAAGTTTTCGGAATATTTTCTGTGTTTGTCGAATACTTTTTGAGATGCTTCGTTTACCGTTTTTACCAAACTGTCTAAATTTCCTGTTCCTTTTTGCGAAATATAAATTTGATTTAAGGAATCCAAACTTTCGTATGCTTTATCTAACCGGTTGTACAAAGTTTGTAATAGTTTTGAATCTTCGGAACCGGAAATTGTATAGTTAATTCTGAAATTTGCCGTATCGCCGTCAATGGTAATTTTACTTAACGAGTCGGCAATAAAAATTATTTGTCCGTTTGCTCCGTCTAATTGCAAGCCGAATAATTCGGGTGCCGGTGTATGTTCATTGAATTTGTATTTGCCGTTTTTGTCGATTGTTACGGTATCCAAAGCGATGGTTGATTTCGGCATAAACTTATTTAATATCAATTGTTTGCCTTCGGCATTTTTAATTGTTCCGGAAACGGTAAAGCCGGAAGTATCCGAATTTTTGCATGAAAATAATGCTAAAAAAGGGATAAGAATTAAGATTATTTTTTTCATTTTAATTATTTTTAAAGTTCAAAATAAAATCCTTAAAGTTAACTTCCGAAAAACGGATTTATTTTGAAAATTTATATCTGAAATCAATATCGGAAGTCAAATAAAGTGTCTGCAAAAATACTAATATTTACGGATGAAAAAATTTTATTTGAAAATTGCCGGATTATTTTTCGGTTTTTGTTTTTTTCTTCGGAAATCGTCGGATTTTATAATTTAAATAGGCAATTAAAACAGTCATAAGCGGGCTTATAAGATTAAAAAAAGCATAAGGCAGATAATCGATTGTTGCCACACCGAGTACGCGAGCTTGCGTAGCACCGCCGGTATTCCACGGAATTAAAACCGATGTTACCGTACCGGCATCTTCCAATGTTCGGCTTAATACTTCCGGCTTTAAGCCCCTTTCTTTAAATGCTTTGTTGTACATTCTGCCCGGCACTACAATGGAAATATATTGGTCGGATGCCGTAGCATTAAAAAAGATACAAGATGCTGCCGTTGAGGCAATCAGTGAGCCGTCGGATTTTACGCGTTTCATTACCGATAAAGTAATTTTTTTCAGCATACCGCTTGATTCCATAACTCCGCCGAAAACCATTGCCGAAAGAATTAACCAAATAGTGTTGAGCATGCCGGACATTCCGCCGGTTCCGAACAAATCATTTATTCGTTGATTTTCGGTAACAATTTTAATTTCTCCGTACATGGCTTTCATAACACTTATATAGGATGCTTCGGCATAATTATCGGTAATACCGGAAATATGTTGAACAATATCGGGTTGAAAAATAACGGCAAAAACACCGCCGGCAAGTGTTCCGAGCAACATGGAAGGTATGGGTTTTACTTTTCTTATAATAATGAAAATAAGAAATGCAGGAACGATAAACAGCCAAGGCGTTACATTAAACGTGTCGGCAATGGCGGTTTGAACTTCTTGAACATCAGCGGCATCGGTATGAAAATTATAGGTGAAACCGATGACAAGAAAAATGATTAGAGTTAATGACATGGAGGGTACGGTTGTAATCATCATATAACGAATATGGGTGTACAAATCGGTTCCTGCCATTGCCGGAGCAAGATTGGTTGTGTCGGATAAGGGTGACATTTTGTCTCCGAAATAAGCACCGGAGATAATGGCTCCTGCGGTTATCGAATCGTTGATACCCATGGCATGTCCTATGCCGAGCAAGGCAACCCCTACGGTTGCTACGGTTGACCACGAACTTCCCGTTGCCAAAGAAATTAAACTTGAAATAACGACGGTCGCAAATAAAAAAATTGACGGATGCAGAACATCTAAACCATAGTAGATAAATGCCGGAATAACACCGCTTAAAAGCCAAGTTCCTGATAAAGAACCAATCAGCAGCAGTATTAGAATTGCGGGCATGGCTTTCCCGATGGTTTTAACAATGCGTTTGCGAAGTTTTAACCAATTTATACCCAAACGAAAAGCAATGACGGAAGCTAATGCCGCAGCCATAAGCAATGCAAGTTGATTGGAACCGTCCAGCGTTTCGTCTCCCCAAATAATGACATTCAGCGAAAGCAATATTATCAAGAAAATAATCGGAATAAAAGATTGTAAGAGGGTGGGGGATTTTTCGGTTTTCGACATATTATATAAAATATCGTACAAATCTATAAAAAAACTTTGTCAAAGTTTTAAACTATGACAAAGTTTTGTAAGCTGTTCGGTAAAATTATTTTACCATCTCAAATACGGCTTTTGTAACGTTCATTGCACCGTCGGCAATATCGGCAATGGTTGCGTCAAGCATGTAGCACGGGGTTGTGGCAACTTTGTATGTTTTATCGATAACCACTTCGCCGTGGTTGGTAATTTCGTGTTTCGATCCCATTTTTTCAACAGCATCGGCAGTGGCTTTGTCTTGCCCTATGGTTACGCTGACACCGTCAAGAACTTTGGCAACAATTGCCGGTGAGATACATAAAGCACCAATCGGTTTGTTTTGTGCAACGGCATCTCTTATTGCATTCTCAACATCGGGAATAACCGAACAATCGGGACCTTTAAAAGCAAAATCGGATAAATTTTTTGCAACGCCGAAACCGCCCGGCAACATCAATGCATCAAAGTCTTCCATGTTTAATTCGGAAAGCGGTTTTATGTTTCCGCGTGCAATACGTGCCGCTTCAACCATTACATTGCGTTTTTCGTTCATTTCTTCACCCGTGATATGATTTATTACATGGTGTTGTTCAATATCGGGTGCAAAAATTTGATAGCTTCCGCCGTTTTTTACAACGGCATACATGGTTAGGGTTGCTTCGTGTATTTCGGCACCGTCGTAAACGCCGCAACCGGATAAAATAATTGCTGTTTTAGGAGATTGGTTCATAATTTTATATTTTAAAGTTTATGTTATTTTATTGAAATTCAACTTTTATACTTATTTTTGTTGTACAAAATTCGGACAAACAAGATACTTAAATTAAATTAATTATGAAAATAAAATTAATATTATTTGCAATAATTATTATTTTTTCTTCCTGTTCAATTACAAAAAACAAAACAATTACCGATGAACGAACGGAACGAAAAGAACTGACGGGAACATGTACAAGAGCCGGTTTTCAAAAAGATGAATTTAAAACTTGGTTTAGGCAGGGTTATTCGGAATATCAACCGGACAAAGCAGTTATTGAAAAGTTAAAAAATGCAGACTTATATAAAGGTGTGAAAATAAGAATTATTTTCGGAACGTGGTGCGGCGACAGCAGAAGAGAATTGCCGAGATTTTATAAGATTGCAGATGAGGCAAATATCCCGAAAAGAACAGTTCGTTTAACGGCGGTTGATACCAAAAAATCGTCGAGAGACAAAAGTATTGACGGAATCACTTTTACTCGTATTCCGACTTTTATTTTTTACCGAAACGGGAAAGAAATCGGACGAATTGTTGAACATACAAAAGATAGTTTGGAAAAAGATATGTTAAATATTTTGGACTGAAATATATGTTTTTTCGGCATTATTTTTTTAAATCAAAGAAAATAGAACGCTGATGATGCTGATTTTACGGATAATCACGGATAAAATCTGCATAAATCAGTATAAATCTGTGTTATCGACGTTCTGTTAAAATAAATCACTTATTTTTTATTGTAAAACTGTATATTTATCGGCGATTTTTTGACGCTTGATTCATATAACTTATTAAATTAAGCTATTTTAATTACCCGGTAAAATAACCGCAGAACCAAAAATAAAAGAGAGCCGATTTTTCGGCTCCCTTGTTTCGATAAATACATTCAGGCAAATAAAGGATTCTTTCTGTAAAAGAGTTCTTTTATTTTTCCGTCCAGTTCATCAATAGAAAAGGGTTTAACGATAATTTCATCAAAACCTTCATCCTTGTACGTTTGATTAAAGTCTGAAGAAAAATCGCGGTTAATCATAGCCATCACAGGTATCGTATTTATCGGAAATTCTAATTTTCGTCTGATGTGTTCAATCGTTTCAAAACCGTCTAATTGCGGCAGTTCCAAATCAAGCAGCAGTAAGTCGAAAGATTTATTTTTGAGTGCCAAAATAACGTCATAACCGTTATTTACGGTATCGTATTCCCATCCGAGTAATTTTAAAATTTCTGTCATAACTTTTTTACTCGGGTCGAAACCTTCCGCTAATAAAATTCGTTTTTTCTTATTGCCGTTTTGATTTTTCACATTCATATTTTATAATTTTAAATAAGCATATTTTATGCCGCAAATAGCTTTGTACACTTTGCATTACCATACATTCTGTCGAGTAAAAATGACATGTTTTATATGAAAATTTACTTAATTATTTTTATAAAAGTCTCTAAAAATTTGATAATAAAACGTATAAAAAAATGTTAATAAAAAAGATAAAAAAACCGAAAATATTTTTTTTTGTAAAAAAAATACGAAACAGAATAAATAAATTTTGTCAAAATGTAATTCATTTATAAATTTACATATTGAAAACAGATTATTAATTATATTTGTATATCGTAAATTTTACATTATTTTTACACATTGAGTAAAAAATTGTTTTTTTCTGAAAAAGAATTTAAGATTCTCGTAAATTGAGGAATAATAAAAAAGAAACACATGAAAAATAAGGGTATTCTCACGTTCATTTTTATTTTTGTTATAACATTTTTCACCGTTAACTTATTTGCCCAATCGCCTAAAATGATATTGGTTGAAGGCGGAACTTACACAATGGGGTCTAATTCCGGTGTCCCGGAAGAGAAGCCGGCACATAAAGTTACGGTAAAATCATTTTATATTGCGGAAGCGGAAGTAACCGTTGCAGAGTATAAAAAATTTGCTTCCGCAACCGGAAAAAGGATGCCGGAACCGCCGGATAAAGAGTGGATGGATTCGCATAAATATACACAGATGTTTTATGTCTCTTCAGGAAAACAATGGTGGGGTTGGGAACCGAATTTGCCTATGCAGAATGTAAACTGGTATGATGCAATTGCTTATTGTAATTGGTTAAGTAAGAAAAACGGTTTAGAAAAATGCTATGTCAAAAATGCCGACGGAGGTTGGGATCTGGACAGAACAAAAAACGGTTATCGTTTACCTACCGAAGCCGAATGGGAATTTGCGGCAAGAGGCGGAAATAAAAGTCAGAAATACAAATACAGCGGCAGTAATGATATAAACGCCGTTGCATGGTATGATGAAACTTCAAAACTTTCGGGTCCGAAAAATGTAAAAACAAAAAAACCGAATGAGCTCGGTATTTATGATATGAGCGGTAATGTTTGGGAATGGTGCAGTGATTATTATCAAACAAGTTATTATTCAAAATCACCTGAAGACAATCCGTTTTGCAGTACTCCGATGCCGTACAGAGTTATCAGAGGCGGGTCGTGGCACTACAGAGCCGAATTGGCAAAAGTTACCAGTCGTGACGGACCCAAAGCGGGAAAAACAAATTATAATTTCGGCTTTCGGTTGGCTAAAAATAAATAAAAATAAAATTATTAAAAACGATTCTTAACCGAATCGTTTTTACTTTTAATAATATTATGTATAAAAAAATTGTTTATATTTTTATTTTTTTGTTGATTGTCGTAGGAATTTTTTCTTGCCATAAGAATGAGAAAGATGCTGAGTCAGCATTAATATCGGAATATTTGGAAGAAAATGATATTACAACGGAACCTCTGGCCGACGGATTGTATTTTATAGAAACCGGTTTTTCCGTTTCAACAAGTTCCGAATCTGATTTTGCCCGAAAAGGCGATACGGTAATTGTAATGTATAAGGGCTATTTGTTATCGGATCCTTCGGTGATTTTTGATGAAAAAACAATTGAAGAACCGGCACACTATGTTTATTTGGTGGATAAGGTTATTCCCGGCTGGGAAGAAGCTGTCGGAATGATGAAAAAAAATGCTTCCGCTTTAATTATTATACCTTCCGACTTGGCATATAAAGGGAAACAAACGGGAATTATACCGCCGTATTCAACCTTAATATTCGAAGCCAGAATTTTAGATATAAGAAAACCGTAAGTAGTTTATTTTGAGTAAATTAAATCGAACCGGTAGGATTGTGATAACAGGCCCTGAATCAAGCGGAAAGTCAAGTTTAACAAAAGAATTGGCGACTTGGTTTAAATCCGATTATTATACGGAATATGCAAGAACCTATATTGAAAATTTAAACCGAGAATATACTTATGATGATGTTGTATTAATTGCAAAGCATCAAATTAGAGAATTAAAAAAAGACCCTGAAAATGAAAGTAAATTTATTTTTTACGATACGGGGTTAATTATTACAAAAATTTGGTTTGAATATGTTTTTAATAAAGTGCCGGATTTTCTTTTGAAAGCATTAAAAGAAATCAAAATTGACTGTTATCTGTTATGTTATCCGGATTTGCCTTGGAGACCTGATAAGGTAAGAGAAAACGGCGGAGATATTCGGTTTGAACTGTTTGAAAAATACCGGTCGGAAATCGAAAAATATAAAATTAAGTATTTTATTATAAGAAATATGGGGAAACAACGTTTTGAGTCTGCAAAAGAATATTTATCTTCGGCATATTGTTTGTAGTTTATGAATAAACTTAAAACTTAAATCAAACGTAAACTTTAAATTAAACAAAATGAAAAACATCTTTAAATTATTAATTTTTACGGGAATACTGATGACGACAGCTTATTTTTTCCCGCAACAAGCAAACGCACAAGTTACCTATAACGATAATATCGATCAAAACAGACTTGTCTATTGGTTTTATGTAAGTGTCAGAGAAAAAGAAGACTCGGAAACCGGATACGTAAGTTACGATTTACAATTAAAAGGCAATAAAATTCAACACGGAAGTCAAAAAGATTATGATAAAAATTTATGGAAATATTTGGGAAACGGTCAAAAAATGGCAATCGGTCCGTTTAACGAATACGATGAAGCCAAAAAAGCCATGTTGTTTTATAAAATTCAAGATAAACCGCATGAATTGGATTCAACTTTCGACGAAAATCAAACAGTTTTTTGGTTTGTATTGCACGTAAACAGAAGACCGCGTTCAAACTCGTATCAATTGGTAAGAAAACCGGGAGCTATTGCATCCGGAACGTATGCCGATTTTGATGTTTTCCTTAAAGAAAACTTGATGATGCGCGTAATGACCGTAGGACCTTTTATTTATATGCCCGAAGCCGAAGAAGCAAAAAGAATTTATCGCTTGCATTAAAAGTTGTTTCGATATAAAAAAGAAAAGACACTGTTTTTTTTAAGATTACAGTGTCTTTCCTTTTTTATTCATCCTTATGGGGAGGATTGGTATCAATCAGTAGCGTGTCTTTTACCGGAATTGTATCTTTCTTTACGGTTTTATACTCAATTTTATCCAACCAATCTTTATACACTTTTTTGGTTTTGTTAAAAGCATCTCTAAATTCCGGCTTTATCGGCTCAACAGGCGGTGCATCGACATGCAGCGGATTTATGTTTTTGCCGTTTTTCCAGACGCGAAAATCTAAATGCGGACCGGTAGCCAAACCGGTCATACCGACATAGCCGATAACCTGCCCCTGATGTACGCGAACACCTGCATGTATGCCTTTGGCGAAACCCTTGAGGTGCATATAGCCGGTAGAATAAACGCTGTTGTGTTTTATTTTGATATAATTACCGCCGCCGCGTGTATAATATGCTTTAAGAACCACACCGTCGCCCAGTGCGTGTACCGGTGTGCCGGAAGGTGCTGCATAGTCAACACCGAGATGCGGTCGTACAATTTTTAAAATAGGATGTTTTCTTGCATAAGAAAATCCGCTGCTTATTCTTGAAAATTTTAAGGGAGCTTTCAGAAATGCTTTTCTTAAACTGTTTCCGTCGAGGTCGTAAAAACTTAGAATACTGTCTTGCTTAAAAGGAATTGCATAAATCGTATCACCGTAATGTTCAAAATAAGCGGCGAGTATTTTTCCGTAACCGATTGACGTATCGTTTACAAATTTTTCTTCATAAATCATTTTAAATTTATCGTTCAGTTGCAGACCGAAAAAATCAACCGTCCATGCAAAAATTTCGGATAAATCGTTTGCCAAAATCGGCTTTACACCGGCATCTTCCATAGCAAACCACAGATTGGAAGTGATAATACCGCCGGTTTCTTTTATTTTTGTGTTAACATTTTTCTTTCCTTCGTAAACATTTACCGAATCTTTTAAGTCAAAAACCAAATAATTTGTTTTGTTTTCTTCGTAAATCAAATAATCAACGGTTTTTGATGTGTCTTTTTTAAAAAATACGGTATATTTTTGTCCGCTTTTTATTTTTCTTACATCAAAAATATCTTTTGCTTTTTCTACTGCTTTATTGAGTTTGCCCCTTATGTTATATTTCTCGAAAATTGCTCCTAAATATTCATTAGGTTGAATAATTGCGGATTTTATTTTATAATTATCCGAATTAATTCCGTACAATTTATGTTCTTTCGGTTTTGTTATTTTTACTTCTTTATGTTGAACAGAAGTTGTTTTTTCGGCATAAATTTTATAAATAAAATAAGCACCGATACTTAAAACAAGCAGGGCAAGAATAATAAGCAGTATTTTTTTTGTCATTTTATAAATATTAAGTTGCAAAAATATAATATTTACAAGAAAGAAATAATAAATCCGGTTTTTTGTATGTTTAAAAATTAAGAAAATGTTTATTTTGCGGATAAATTATAAAAAATGAAACAAGTATGATTAAAAAAATTAAAATAAACTTATGAAAATTTATACAAAATCAGGCGATAAAGGAAAAACTTCACTTTTAAGCGGTGAACGCGTTAAGAAATCGGATATGCGTATTAATGCTTACGGTACGGTTGACGAATTAAACTCGTTTATCGGTTTTTTAATTGCACTTGATTTGGCGGAGACGCACAAGAAATTTCTGCTGCAAATTCAGCATAAACTGTTTAATTTAGGTTCGTTGTTAGCCGTAAGAAAAGCGGTTTCTTTTAAAATTGCCGAAATTAAAGAAGATGATATTTTGTTGTTGGAGAGCGAAATAGACAGGTTAAATACTTATATTCCTTCTTTAAAAGAGTTTATAATTCCCGGCGGTGATTTAGTTTCGGCACAATGTCATATTTGCAGAAGCGTATGCCGAAGAGCCGAACGATTGGTTGTTGAAATAGGAGAAACGGAATCGGTAAATGAATTTGTCGTAAAATTTTTAAATCGTCTTTCCGATTATTTCTTTGTGCTTGCCAGAAAAAATATGTATGAGAAAAATCTGAAAGAAATCACTTGGAATCCTTAATAATAAAGGGTTTAAACGTATAGTGAAAAAAAATTTTTCCGGTTGATTTTTTTTATATATTTGCAATCCCGAAAAAACAGATACATTAACCTAAATTAATATAAATAATATGTATTGGACATTAGAATTAGCATCAAAATTAGAAGATGCACCGTGGCCTGCAACGAAAGAAGATTTAATTGATTATGCCATTCGTTCGGGTGCACCCTTAGAGGTTATTGAAAATCTTCAGGAAATTGAAGATGAAGGAGAGGCATATGACAGTATTGAAGATATTTGGCCGGATTATCCGAGCAAAGATGACTTCTTTTTTAATGAAGATGAATATTAAAAAAAAATGAAAAAGGGCGGTTGAAAAATCGCTCTTATTTTTTTCCGTTTTTTTGAAGTCCGAAATCTTTTCTGCCGGTGTCGGTTCTTTTTTCTTTATCAGTTTCTTTTTGGGTATCCGGTTTATCGGAATTTTCTTTCGAACTTGATTTCTCTGCGATTGCAGCCGGTTTATATTGTTTGTAAATATCAGCTTTTTTTAAAGGTCTGTTTTTTTCTTCCCATTTAAAGCCGGGCAACAAGGTTTCCGATTGGTTTAAAGTTAAGGGCGGATGAATTTTTCCTTTCGGCTTTTCGTAGAACCAAATTCTGTCTAATTTATTATCTTTCAGGTAAATATTCATGTTTACACAATCGATAAAGTTGACACCGATTAGTTTTCCGTCGTCATCTCGAATAAAATAAACAGATTTTCCGTTTCCTTTTACATCCACTTCGGAAACTTTTCTGTTGTCGATATAGGCAGTCATTTCATCACCGAAAATTTGATTAAAACGAACCGAGTCGGATTGCGAAATAATAAAAGCATTATCAATCATATCAATTTCGTCAACATCATTTTTGTAGGTGTGAATTTCAATATAATCGGCAGATAATTGATTTGAATCCGACCACATTACCGGATTTACGTGCATTTCAATAACCGAATCGAGAAGGTTGTAAACAAGGGAATCGCACATTGACTGAAAATCGGACTTATAGGTTTTTACATGATGAAATGCTAAAATTATTCTGTAAACTTTTGCCGTATCATTTATAATAAGGGAATCTTTGTACGACAGCAGCGTGTCGGCATGCATGAATAAGGAATCGTTGTTTTCGGCAACTTGTATAAATCGGGCACTGTCGGTCATTAAAAAAAAATCGTTATTTTCATTATAAAAACCGTAGTTTCCTTTTAATAAAACATTTTGAGCACTGTCTTTAAACGTTACGTTTTTAAAAGCTTTTCCGAATCCTGAATTTCTGTTGTAATAGAGACTGTCGCCGTATAATTTTTGTTCTTTATTTTTAAAAAAAGCATTTTTATTAAATTGTGAAATGTTATTATTATGGTCGTACCATCCGTTTTCGCAATAGATATAATTAGAATCGCTGATAATTTCGGTAGGACCGATGAAATAAGAAATTTTTGTTTGCGTATTGTGTTTGAGCGTATCACAAAACATCTTAAATCTCGGGTTAAAAACTTTTACGTTTTTTTTGAAAAAGAATTCATTATCATCGGCATAATAATAGCCGAAAACACTTTTTAACGTGTCTTCACCGTTTACGGTTGTTCCGTTATTAAAGTAGTAACCGATATTTTTGTCTAAATCATAATCCAAACTGTCTGTTTCGAGCAGTAAACTGTCTTTTTTTAATATTACGTGATTACGCACTTTTGCATATTTATCACGACCGGAATAATGTAAGGTATCGCCGAATAAAAAAACGGTATCTTCAAGATTTTTGCCGGGTTTTATTATGCGAACATTTCCGAAAGCGTCAAAATAATTTGTTTCGTAATCGAACAGTGCACTGTCGCAAAACATGATTGAATTTTCATGTTTGAACACGACACTGTCGGTCAGAACTTTAATGTCGGGACCTAATTTTTCGGTTGTAAACAGATATTTGGAGTCAAAATCAATTTTGGTTTGAGCGAAAACACTGTTGAGCGTAAGGATAAATAATATGAAAAGCAGTATTTTTTTCATCAAAAGAGATTTTATCCCGTTTTAGTTTCGGATTTTTTTATAATAATTTATTAATTACGGCATCAACTGTTATTCCTTCGGCTTCGGCTTTGTAATTTCTTACGATTCTGTGTCTTAAAATTGCCGGAGCAACGGCTTTCACATCTTCGATATCGGGAGAATATTTTCCGTTTATTGCGGCGTGTGCTTTTGCTCCTATAACAAGGTATTGCGATGCACGCGGTCCGGCTCCCCATTCTAAATATTGATTTGCCCAATCGTGGGCTTTTTCGGTGGCGGGTCTTGTTTTTGTCGCTAAATTAACGGCATATTGTAATACATTGTCGTTAATAGGGATACGACGAATCAGTTTTTGGAAATAAATAATTTCTTCGGCTGATAAGATTGTATTCAGTGAAACGGTATTTTCTGTTGTAGTATTTTTTACGATGGTAATTTCGTCTTCAAAATCGGGATAGTCCAACCAAATATTAAACATAAAACGGTCTAACTGTGCTTCCGGAAGGGGATAGGTGCCTTCTTGTTCGATTGGGTTTTGTGTGGCAAGAACAAAAAAAGGTTTTTCCAATTCGTATTTTTTACCTCCGGCAGTTACGTTTTTTTCCTGCATGGCTTCGAGCAGTGCGGCTTGTGTTTTCGGGGGTGTACGGTTTATTTCGTCGGCTAAAATAATATTTGCAAATAAGGGGCCTTTTATGAATTTGAATTTTCTGTTTTCGTCTAAAATTTCTGTTCCGATAATATCCGAAGGCATTAAATCAGGCGTAAATTGTATGCGTTTGTATTTTAAACCCAAAACTTGTGATAATGTGTTTACCAACAGTGTTTTTGCAAGTCCGGGAACGCCTACCAGCAAACAATGTCCGTTACCGAAAACAGATATTAAAACTTCTTTTACCACATCATCTTGTCCGAAGATAACTTTTTTGATTTCGGCAGAAAATTTTTCGTAAATATTTTTTAAAGCATCAACGGCTTCAACATCATCTTTGTAAGTATTCATAAATAAATAAGTTTTAGAAAAACGCTTATTTTGCCAACCAACCTTTGTATTTAAAATTGCAATTATAAAATGAGTCGTCAATTTTTATATAGGTTGATTTTTGTATTTTTTTTATCCAATCGCTGATAATTTCCGTTTTTTTATGTGCTTTGGCTAAATCGCTTATTTGTTGATAATCGGTATTTATGTCGGCAATATGCGGTTCGGTTTTGGATAGTAATTTTATAATTTTTATTTCCGGTTTCCCTTTCATGCTTGTGCTTTCAAAAGGTTCGGAAATTTCGCCGGTTTTCATTTGTTTTATGATATAATTGGTTGCGGGGTCTAATTGGTTGCTTGTAAATTCTGAAGTTCCCGTATAAGGATTTACAATAATACCGCCGCTTTTTGCCGATTCTTTATCGTCGGAATAAAGTAATGCGGCTTCTTCGAAAGTTATTTTTCCGCTGCGAATATTTTCCGCAATACTGTCGAGTTTTGCTTTTGCTTTTATTTTTTCGGCGGTTGTGGGTTTCGGAATTTTCAGAATGTGTTTAATATGAATTCGTTCGCCTTTTCTGCCGAGAAACTGGATTATGTGATAGCCGTATTCTGTTTTTACGATGTCGGAAATTTCGCCGGGTTTATTCAACTCGAATGCGACGGCGGCAAATTCCGGAACTAAATCGCCTCTTCTTATCCAGCCCAAATCGCCGTCTTTTTGTGCGGATGCAAGGTCGTCCGAATACATGCTTGCCAGAAATGAAAAATCTTCGCCTTTTTCACACCGGTCTTTATATTCTTGTAAAGATTTTTTTATTTGCTTTATTTGACTGTCTTTTATTTTCGGATGAATAACGATTTGAGCCAATTCTATTTTTGATTCGATTAGGGGCAAACTGTCTTTCGGAATATTTTTAAAGTATGCTTTTACTTCTTTCGGTGTAACCGTAATATCGCCCGTAATGGTTGATTCCATTTGTTTAGCAATCAATTGGTCTTTTATGATGTCTCTGAAATGGTTTTCGATTTCCGAATAGGGTTTGTTAAAGTATTTTTCCATCGCTTCTCTTCCGCCCATTTGTTCTTCGAACATCATCATTCTGTTTTTAAGTTCTCCTTCAACTTGCATGTCCGAAACTTCAACACTGTCTATACGTGCTTGATTTACTAAAAGTGCTTGGTACAAAAGTTCTTCAAAAACGAAGCATTTTAAATTGTCTCCGTGATTATCGCCTCTTGATTTGTATTGCATTGCCATTGATTCGACATCGGATTTTAAAATTATTTTTTGTCCTACGGTTCCGACAATTTCATCAATCATTTTTTCTTGAGCAAAACCGGTTATTACGGTTAAAATTACGCTTGTTGATAATATTATTTTTTTCAGCATCATTTTTATTTGATATAAACTTTTATTCTGCCGTTTTTTACGGCATTTTTATAAATTTTTGTTTCTAATTTGTTAATTAAATTACTTTTTCGTTTGTTTAAAATAATCATTTTTATTTTGTCTTCGGCAAATTCAATCGGCATTCTTTGTCCTTTCAATTTGTAATCCGTAAAATATACAAAATAAAGAAAATTTTTATCTCTTGTTTGAATTCGTTTGCTCTGATTTACAATTGTTTCGGCATTATTTAAAGAAATGGGTAACAGGTTTGAAATAACAGACAGATTGACCCATCTTTCGGAAAAGTCGATATAATCTTCGGCATTATTTTTTGCAATTTCTTTCATTTTATCAACGGCATCCGGTTCGTCCGAAAAAAAATAATGTTTAAAATTATTCAGTTTTTTTTCATTACTGTTAAACTTAAAATAAAGGGCTTTTACAATATCGTTGTTTAAGCTGAAACTTTCCGGATATTCGTTGTAATAAGATTCGATTTGAACTTTTGTGATAATTGTATCCGGATTTTGTTTGAGATATTCTTGTTTATATTTTTCAATAATAAGCGATTCTCTGTATTCTTTAACAAGATAATCAATGTCTTTTTGTTCTTCGGATAAATTAATTTCCGCACGGTTTAATAATGTTTGTTTTCTTACCCACAAATCGACTTTGTTTTTTAAAATCATTAAACTGTCTGTTTTATTCGTTCCTTTCGGGATAATATCTTGAATATCTTCTAAATACAATTTCTTGCCGTAAACCGAAGCCAATTCCGTTTTTTGTTCTTCTTTTTTACAAGAAAAAATAAAAAGAACGCTTGCAATTAAAAATATATAACGAAATTTGTGCATAATAGTTACAAGATTATCGGAGTTGTTTGCTTATTTTAAGTTTGCTTTGATTTTGTTCAGTTCGTTTTTATTTATAACAACGGAATATTTTTTTCTTAATTCTTTCAACCATTGTTTTTCAAGATAATTTTGGTAGTCTGAAATGACAACACCTTTTATTTCTTCAAACGGTTTTCCTTTTGATATTTTTTTTCCTTTAACGGCTATAATGATTTTGTCTTTCGGATAGTTGAAAACTTTTTTGCTTTCGGGTTCTTTTTCCGAGAATATTTTATCGGCGTATATATTTTCTCCTTTTGTAAATTCGCCGGAATCTTCAATATAAAATCGTGTTGTGTCTCCTTTGCTTAATTTATTTACCAACAAACTGTCGGTATATTTTCTTTTTTTCAAAAATCGCAGTGCTTTTTTTGCGTCTTTCGCATTTTTGTATTTAAAAACGGTTATGTTGTAACTTGTTTGTTTGCTGTATAATGAGTCGTAGTTATCTTTATAAAATTTTTGTAAGCCGACGGTATCTTCCGATGCTTTGTCCCAAATTTTCTTTTTCATTAAATCGAAAAGCAACATTCCGTCGTGATATTCTTTTAACAAGTAACTGAATTCGGGTTTTGTTTTTTCAAGATTGTTAATTTCGGTTTCTGTTAATGTTTGATATACGAAATCGTTGTAATACTTATTAATAAGTGTTTTAAAATCCGTATTTTTATTTCTTTTTTGATTTTTTTCAATAAAACGAGCAAAATCTCTGTCGGAATATTGTTTGTTGTTTAAAGAAAATAATGTGTAGTCGGGTTTCTTGGTTACGGGCATTTTCCATTTTCCTTCAAAAAGTGTAGAATCAACAAACCCGATTAAAATCTCGGGAGATTTAATTTGTTTAAAATGATATTCTTTTTTAAGTCTGTCGGTAACATATTTTTTTACGATTGCTTTTCTGTCTTTATCATTTTCAACTGTTTTTTTAATTTTATCTCTGTCTTTTTCGGGACTGTCGGGCGGACGTACGGAAATGAGTTTAATAATGTGCCATCCGAAGCGCGTTTTTATCGGTTTGCTGTATTCGCCGGGTTTTTTCAGTGCGAATGCTGCTTTTTCAAATTCGGGAACCATTCTTCCGGTTGAAAATTCGGGTAATTCGCCGCCTTTTTTTGCCGATGCTTTGTCGTCCGAATATTTTACTAAATCTTCAAATTTATCTCCGGCTTGCAGGCGGGTGTATATGCTGTCTATTTTATTTTTCTTTTCGGCTTTTATTGAATCGGGTAAACGGTCGTTGCCGGAAATCATAATATGGGCAACTTTTACAAAACCCTGTTGAGGTCTCATATCGGCAAGTCTTACCAAATAATATCCGAAATCTGTTTTTATCGGCATAGAAATATCGCCTTTTTTTGCGTTGAAAGCAAAATTTTGAATATTGTAAGGTATTCGCAGAGGTTTTAAATAAGATAAATGACCTTTATTTTTTTTAACATTTCTGTCGTCGGAATAGGCAACGGCTACGGAATCAAAATTTTCGCCTTGTAATAATTTTTTGCGAATTTCAAGTTGTTTTTTGTATGCTTTTAAAGTGTCTTCCGGAGACGGATTTCTTTCAAGTTTTGTAAAGATAATATCTAATTTAACTTCTTTGTCGGCTCTTTTAACAGCTTCATCGATTAACTCTTTCCATTTAATATTTTCTGCAAGATAAGGTTTTGCAAGCTGGGTTCGGTATCCTGCAAGTTCTTTTTTAAAAGCTTTTGCCGTATCCATTTTTAAATTTTCCGCTTCCGTAACTTTAAGTTTAAAATCGGTAAATAATTTTAAGTAATTGTCAACCGATTCCTTATTGATGTTATCGGAATTGTTTTTTTTGTAGATGTACATAAATTCATCGCCGGAAATTTTTTTGTTTCCGATAGTCAGTAGTGTATTATCTGTTTGTGAGAAAACGGTTAATGAAAAAAATAATAAAACTGCTGTTAATTTGATTGTTTTCATTTTCACTTATTTTTTTAATTTTATAATTAGTTTATTTTATCTTCTGCTGTAATTCGGTGCTTCTCTTGTTATGGTAATATCGTGCGGATGATTTTCCGTAACTCCGGCAGAGGTTATTTTTACAAATTTTGCATGATGTAAATCTTTTATGTTTTTTGCACCGCAATAGCCCATTCCCGACCTTAAGCCGCCGGTAAGTTGAACCATTACTTCGTGCAAAGTCCCTTTATACGGCACTCTTCCGGAAATACCTTCGGGGACTAATTTTTTTACGTCTTCTTCGGTATCCTGAAAATATCGGTCTTTTGATCCTTCCTGCATGGCTTCTACCGAGCCCATTCCGCGATAGGTCTTAAACTTCCGACCTTGATAAATTATTGTGTCGCCCGGCGATTCGTCAACACCTGCCAACAGCGAACCGACCATTACGGAAGAGGCACCTGCCGCCAATGCTTTTACGATATCTCCCGAATAACGAATACCTCCGTCGGCAATGACCGGAATTTTCTTTGTTTTTAATTCTTCGGCAACATTATAAATTGCCGATAATTGAGGCACACCTACACCGGCAATAATTCTTGTCGTACAAATAGACCCGGGACCTATACCCACTTTTACGGCATCTGCTCCGGCATCTGCCAAATCTTTTGCTGCTTGTGCCGTTGCTATATTTCCTACAATAAAATCAATATTTTTATATTTTTTCTTTGCTTCTTTTAAAGTGTTGATTACACCCTTTGAATGTCCGTGTGCCGTATCAATAACTACGGCATCTGCACCGGCTTTATATACCGCTTCGATTCTGTCAAAAACATCATTTGTAACACCCACACCGGCGGCAACTCTTAAACGTCCTTTATTGTCTTTACAAGAATGCGGACGATCTTTTGCCTTGGTTATGTCTTTATATGTGATTAGTCCGATTAATTTGTAATTATCATCAACAACCGGCAACTTTTCTATTTTGTATTTTTGTAATATTTCAGAAGCTTTTTCCAAGTCGGTAGTTTGCGAAGTCGTAATTAAATTTTCGGAAGTCATTACATCTTTTATTTTTCTTTTGAATCGTTTTTCAAAACGTAAATCTCTGTTTGTAACAATTCCGATTAATTTTAAATTTTCTGCAACAACCGGAATTCCTCCGATTTTATATTTTTTCATTAATGCCAGAGCATCTTCAACGGTATTTTCGGCAGAAATTGTTACGGGATCTATAATCATTCCGTTTTCGGCACGCTTCACTTGTTTTACCTGCTGTGCCTGCCTTTCAATACGCATATTTTTATGAATAACACCGATGCCTCCTTCACGTGCTATTGCAATTGCCAACCACGCTTCGGTTACGGTGTCCATTGCCGCCGAAACAATCGGTGTTTTCAGATTAATATTTCTGCTGAATTGTGAACAGATGTCCGTTTCGCGGGGAAGAACCTCCGAATAGGCGGGCAGAAGTAAAACATCGTCGAATGTATAAGCTTCCGAACTTATTTTTTCTGAAAAAAAAGACATCGCATTTATTTTAGAAAGAATATAAATTGTAAATATTAACCGACAAAAATATAAATAATTGCTTTATAATGTATAATTTTCGGAATTATTAAGTTTTTGATTTTTCAATTTGTAAGTTTTTCGAATTTTGATTTTTAAAATATGAAAAAAATAATTTTGTATTCCGTCTGTTTGGTGTTTATTATCAGTATTATATCTGCATTTTCTTCGGCTCCGCCTAAAATTGTAAAAAATAAAAAAATACATAAAAAGACGATAAAAAAAGAACCGAAAAAAAATTTGACGGATTTTCCCGCATCCGAAAAAGGATGTTTAACTTGCCACAAAGGGATTGCACCTATACGAGATCATAATTCCGAAATGATGAGACAAATTTATGCAAAAGGTGCAAAGCTCGGAGATCCGAACGGTTGTGTCGTTTGTCATCAGGGAGATGTTTCTCAAATTAAAAATAAAAAGCTTGCACATAAAAATTTAATAAAACATCCCGGTTCGGTTTGGGTAAAGGACAAAACATGCGGACAATGTCATAAAGAACACGTTTATAACGAAAAACGAAGTTTAATGCAAACGGAAGCAGGGAAAATACAAGGTGCTTTGTGGGGTTGGGGTGCAACACTTGAGGGCTATGCAACAAAATACGGGAATTATGATTTAGACGACCCCGACGGAAATATGCCTGTATGGGGAACCGATGTTTATAAAAATTATATACACAAATTGGCAAAAAAATATCCCGGTAATTTTCCCGATCACCTGGAGCAACTTCCGGATGCGGATGTAAATACAATTAATGAACATCCCGAACAAGGTGTTTTAACCTATTTGCGTTCGGAATGTTTGCGTTGCCATGTCGGTGTAAGAGGAAAACAAAGAAGAGGCGATTACAGAGGAACAGGTTGTGCGGCTTGCCATATTCCGTACAGCGATGTCGGATTTTACGAAGGGAACGACCCGACAATTCCGAAAGATGTTCCGGGACATCTTCTGGTTCATTCTATTCAGTCTTCACGAAAAACCAAGGTAAAATTACACGGTAAAAGTTATTCGGGAATACCTTCCGAAACTTGTACAACTTGTCATAACAGGGGTAAGCGAATAGGTGTTTCGTATCTCGGAATAATGGAACAACCCTACGGTACGACTTTTAATTCCGACGGAAGCAAACAGTATAAACTGCACGGAAAATATTATCATTTTATACAAGATGATGCACACCACAGCGTAAAAAGCAGAAAAGGGAATCCGAAGGGCGGTTTGTTGTGCCAAGATTGCCATACAACCGTTTCGATGCACGGAAACGGAAATATTGACGGTACCACATTGGCTTCGGTAGAAACGGAATGTGCCGATTGCCACGGTACACCGAAGAAATATCCTTGGGAATTGCCGATAGGATACGGTGATGAATTCGGGGCAAAATTAAATGATACGCCGAGAGGAACATCCGACACCTTATTAATTGTAACTCGTAAATTTTCGACTGTTTATCCGAAGGAAGACGGATATATTCTTTCGGCACGAGGAAATCCGTACGGCAATGTCGTTCGAAAAGGCGATGAGGTAATTGTTCATTCGGCATCGGGTTTGGATTTTAAAGTTCCGGTTTTGAAAAAAATGACGGAAGAAAATTCATGGGAACATCCGGATAAAGCTGTTACGGCAATGGTTAATATCGGCAAACATATTGACAAAATGGAATGTTACTCCTGCCATTCGACTTGGGCACCGCAATGTTACGGTTGTCATGTAAAAGTAGATTACAGTAAAGGAGCAGAAGCAACCGATTGGCTGAAAACCGGCGGAGCACATTTTCCGAACGGTGAAACTTCAGAAACACAGGAAGGCGAAAAAATGAAAAAATTAAAAGGGAAAGTTACGGAGAGCAGAACATATACTCGGTGGGAAAATCCGATACTCGGCATAAACGGAGAAGGCAGAGTAACACCGATTATTCCGGGATGTCAGCAAATTACAACCGTTATAGGAACCGACGGGAAGCCGGTTTTTGTAAATAAAATTTGGAGAACACCGCCCGGAACCGAAAACGGCGGAAAAGAAGGGCAAAGAGGAATGGATATGTCGCCGGCACAACCGCACACGGTAACGAAAGAAGCCCGCTCGTGTATGTCGTGCCATGCCGACCCGAAAGCTTTGGGATACGGTGTGAATGACGGCAAATATATGAAAGGATATGAAACAGACAGATATGCCGATTTAAGGAATGCACAAGGCGAAAATATCAGTAATCGTTCGACACCGCAGTTTTCAAAAATTGAAGATTTGCCTATGGATTTGTCGCAGGTTGTAACAAGAGACGGTAAGCAAATTCAAACCGTGGGGCATCATTGGGATTTGTCGGCACCTTTATCGCAGGAACAACGAGAACACATGGAAAGAGTCGGAACTTGTATTGCCTGTCATAAAGACATTCCGGACGGTAATTTGTCGATGCGTGCAATAACTTCTGCCGGCGATATGCTCGGTATGTCGCCGCACAGCGATAAAGAACATGCTGATTTATTAAACAATGATATTAATTTTGCGGCAAGCGTAAAAGTGTTTGCACCGATTCTCTTATTTTTTATTGCGTTAATTTGGTTTTTCAGAAGAAGAAAAAAAAGAAAACATTAAATTTATGAAAAAAGTATTTTTAATTCTTGCTTTATTTATTGTTGCAAGTTGCAGCTCCGAAAACGATAATTCTAAATCGGAAAAGACAAAAAAGATAAAAAAAACAGAAATCGCTTCGGGAAATTTTGAAGTTTTGCAAAGCAAAAATAAAGAAAAAGCAAAAGAAACATTAATTGTTGTTATCGACCCGCACGGCGACGGAAAATTTGCTTTGTCGAAATTTGAAAAAATTGCGGATAATTACGATTGCACTTTAATCGGGCTGAACGATGTTGAAAATAATCAGCCGGATTATATGCAAAATATTGAAAATGACATATATTCGGCAAAAAGAAAGTTGAATTTAAGGTCGAAGCAAATTTATATTGCCGGATTTTCCGGCGGAGCAAGAATGGCTTTTCAATATGCCCTTTCGCATAAAACAAACGGGATTTTGATGTGCGGGGCGGGTATTAATATGCAAAAAATCTCGATGCTTGATTTTCCTTTGGCAATGATTGTCGGAACAAAAGATTTTAATTTTATCGAGCAATATTATTCTCCTTTTTCGGAAGTCGTGAAAAATAAAAATGTTTTAACGCTTGTTTTTGACGGTATTCACGAGTGGCCTCCGGAAAATGATATTTTAACGGCAATACGTTTTTTATTCGGAAAAACCGGAATTCAATCTGCATTAAATCAAAACTTTATTAAAGAAGGTGATAAATTTTTAAAAGAAAAAGATTATTTCAAAGCATTTAAAAAGTATGAACTTGCTTATAAAACAGGTATTCCCGAAAGCGAAAATAAATTAAATAAACTTTTGAACGATAAAAATTTTAAAGTGTTTGTGAAACAATACGAAGCATCTCTGCAAAAAGAAATTGACAGGAATAATCTTTATATTCAGTATCTTAACAGTAAAAAATTAAGCTATTGGCATAGTGAAATCCTTACTGTCACTAAATTAATGAAATCGAAAAATCGCCTTGAAGCCGAAAGTTATGCCCGCACAAAAGCGTATCTCGGAATTGCAATGTATTCGTTTGTAAATAAAGAAATTACAAATCCGTGGAGTAAAAATATCGATAAATACTTAAAAATATACGAATATCTCGAACCCGAAAATCCTGATATGTGGTTTTTTGCTTCGGTAAGAGAAAAACAAAAAAATAATTCCGCTTTAAGCGAAAAATACTTGAAACGTGCCTTTGTTTTCGGATTTAAAGATACATTAAAAGCAGAAAAATACGGTTTAATTGTTAAATAAACGATATGATTGAGGAATTTTTATCTTACAGACTTATTGACTATCACAATATTCAAATTACAACTGAAAGTATATTGAAAATACTTGCTGTTTGGTTGTTTACAAAATTGATTTTGATTCTGATAAAAAAAGGATTTAAAATTTCGGGCAAAAAACGAGGATTGCAACCGGAAGAGTGGATGACTTTTTTTATTATTATTAAATATTTTGTGTGGCTTGTCGGATTTACGGTAATATTAAATATTATAGGTGTAAACGTTACGATGTTGATTGCCGGGTCATCGGCTCTTTTGATTGGCTTGGGTATAGGTATTCAGCAATATTTGTATGATATGTTTGCCGGATTGGTTGTGCTTTTCGAGAAAAAAATTACCATAGGAACAATTATTGAACTATCTGACGGTAAGGTGATTAAGATAACAAATTTAAAAATGCGATTTTCGGAAGGAACGGACAGAGATGATATTAAAATGATTATTCCGAATTCAAAATTGTTAAGTAATCAGATAAATTTTTGGGAACACGGAAAAGAAAAATCACGATTTTCTTTGGATATAGGTGTTTCGTACAACAGCAATCCGGAAGAAATAAGTAAACTGATATTGCAGGCGGTAAAAGAACATAAAGATTGTGCCGATACGCCGGCACCCTTTGTTCGGTTGGTAAGTTTCGGCGACTCGGCTTTAAATTTCAAATTGTTTTTTTGGAGCAAGAAAAAATTCAGAATAAATCAAACAAAAAGTGATTTGAATAAAAGTATTTTTAATTTATTTCGAGAAAATAATATACAAATTCCTTTTCCGCAAAGAGACATTCATATTATAAACGAAATTAAGAAATAACCGAATACGTGATATACGAAATATAAATTATCAGGAAAATGATACCTTCGGTTCTCACAATTACTTTTTTTCCGAATGTCATTGTAGTGATAAACAGTAAAATACTTGCAAACATTGCAATAATTAAATCAAAATTAATTTGAGAATTGAAAGGCAGCGGACTTATAGTTGCTGTTGTTCCCAAAATAAAAAAGACATTAAAAATATTAGACCCGATAACATTTCCGATAATAATATCCGGTTTCTTTTTGCGGGCGGCTGCAACAGAAGTTGCCAATTCCGGCAATGACGTTCCTACGGCAATAATCGTAAGTCCGATAACACGTTCCGACATCCCCAACATTTTGGCAATAGCTACGGCACCGTCAATTAAATATTCTCCGCCGAAATACAAACCCGCCAATCCTGCAAAAATAAGAAGTATTGATTTCCGCATCGGCAGTTCTTTAATTTTCTCATCGCTTTCAATCGGTGCATTTCCTTTTTTAGCCATTCCGAAAGTATAAATCAGAAAAATAATCAGGAAACTCAGCAGAATAATTCCGTCGCTGCGGGAAATTAAATCTGCACCGGCTTTGTCAATAAGAATATCGTTAGCCAAAATACCCAAAATAACAATTGCCAACAAGCTGAAAGGGATTTCTTTCCATTTTGTATTATTCTGAATATGAATGGGATAAATGACAGCTGCAACGCCGATAATTAAAAAAATATTGCTGATATTACTTCCCAAAACATTTCCTATTGCTATATCCACAGAGCCCTTTATTGCCGAAAAAATATTAACCGTAAGTTCCGGTGCCGAAGTGCCGAAAGCAACAATCGTTAAACCGATAACCAAATCGTTAATACCGAATTTCTTGGCAACTGCCGAAGCACCTTCCACCAGCCAATTTGCACTGAAAATAATGAGTGCCGTGCCGCCGGCTAAAAATAAAAAATTTATCATACTTGTCTGTTTATAATTCAATTACGGAACATATCGGATAATGATCCGAAAAATCTTTTCTGATACGTTTAAACGATTTTGCCGTCATTTTTTTGTCGTGCAAAATAAAATCAATCCTGAATAGAGGCAAACCTTTTGCATAGGTATGCCCTATTCCGATACCGGCTTCCGTAAAAGCATCTTTCAAATTTCCTCGTATGCTTCGGTAGGTGTACGAAACCGGAGTGTCGTTAAAATCCCCGCAAATAATTACCGGATACGGCGATGCTTCAATATGCGGAACCAATGTTTCAACTTCTTGAGCTCTTATCTTATAGGCATCCACTAATTTTGAGCCGATACCTTTTACGCCTTCGATATTCTCATCTTTATTATTTTCGTTAATATTTTTTATAAATTTGTAATCATCACTGTTTAAATGAATTGATGCCAAATGAATTCCGTAAATTCTGAATGTATCTCTCTGTTTCACAATATCGGCATAAATACATTTTTGTTTGGAACTGCCCACATCGACAAATCCGCTCGAAACAATCGGATACTTACTGAAAACAGCATTTCCCGAATAGCCCGTTTTGTCTTTTGACGAAATCAAATAGTTTTTTGTATGTTGAGCATTGATTATTTTATCTTGAAAATCAAATCCTTTGCGGGAATAAAATTCCTGAAGACAAATAATATCGGCATTTTCATTTTTTATAAGATTGAAGATATCCTCGCCCGAATGCTGCCCCGTCCAATTATAAAGGTCGAACATACGAACATTATACGACATAATTTTTATCGAATTTACCGGTGCACCGATAACTTCTTTATTTCCGAAAGCATACGAATCTTGTATTCTGTAAAAACTTAACAATAAGGCAATAAGTGATATGAAAAAATAAACTTTTTTACCGAAAATTCTGAAAATCAAAAAAATAATATTGACAATAAGAAGAAAAGGAAAGAATAAACCGAGTAAACCCGAATAAGGAATAAAATCGGGACTTATAAAAACCGATAAATCCGAGATTATCAGTAAAACGGCGAAAAACCAATTAAAAAAGAGTCCTGTTTTAAAAAGAATTTTTTTCAAAATTTAAGTTTGATTATGTTGCAATTCTAAAATAATCTTACTGAAAATGCAAATTTAATTTCAGCTGTATTTAATATTTGTTATTTAGAAAAAATATAAATAAGATTTGAAACGCTTTTGTAATTGTTATATAATTACCTGAAATACAGTGTTTAATATTAAAATACTTTTTGATTTATCCCTATATGATAAATGTCATTGATATTGCTGTAAGTAATTCGGAATTTTACATCAGAAAAAAATTAAAACTGATTTTATATGGATTACACGGCAGTCAGAAACGAAAGAACACAATTATTAAATTATTTGTGGGAATTTCAAGACAAAAACGGTTACATCAGCACGTCTGATATACGAAAATTGTCAAAAGAGCTCGGCATTTCTTGGATTGAAATCGAAGGTGTCATATCTTTTTACCATTTTTTCAAACGAAAACCAACCGGAAAATATACGATTTACCTAAATAACAGTATGATTTCCGAAATTAAAGGCGTTAAAAAAGTAAAAGAGGCATTTGAAAAAGAAACAAAAACGATTTTCGGAGAAACCGACCCTACCGGAACTTTCAGTTTGTTTGAAACATCCTGTATCGGATTAAGCGAACACGAACCGGCGGTATTAATTAATTTTATACCTTTTATTAATCTTACTCCTAAGAAAGTTAAAGACATCGTTTCCCACTTAAAAAAAGGCGGAAATATTGAAGATATTAAAGATGAAATTCCCGATTTTATAAGATATAAAAACGATAAAGGCGAACCCGTTCTTTTTCGTGAATATAAAACAGGAGAGGGTATTTTGAATTTAGTAAAAAAGAAACCGTCGGAAGTTATTCAGGATATAAAAGACAGCGGACTTTCCGGCAGAGGCGGTGCCTTTTTTCCTACGGGAATGAAGTGGGAATTTGCTAAACGAAGCCAAAGTATGCAGAAATACGTGCTTTGTAATGCCGATGAAGGCGAACCCGGAACCTTTAAAGACCGAGTTTTATTAAATCAATACCCCGGATTATTACTCGAAGGAATGATTACCGGCGGATATGCCGTAGGAGCAACAAAAGGAATTATTTATTTGAGAGCCGAATACCGTTTTTTGAAAAAGAAATTACAGGAAACTATCAATCATTTCTATGATATTGGCTTGCTCGGTCAAAATATTCTCGGAAAGAATTTTGATTTTGATATTTCCGTAATGTCCGGTGCCGGTGCTTATGTTTGCGGTGAAGAAACTTCATTAATCGAATCGCTTGAAGGTAAAAGAGGCGGTCCTCGAACAAAAGTATTTTTTCCCGTTGAAAAGGGTTATCTCGAAAAACCGACCGTCGTAAACAATGTAGAGACATTTTGTTCGGCGGCTCGAATAATGGAATTCGGAAGTGAAATTTTCAGCACAAAAGGAACACCTAAAACAAAAGGTACAAAACTTTTGTCAATTTCGGGAGATTGTAAAAAACCCGGAATATATGAAATAGAGTGGGGAATGACTATAAAAGAAATGTTGAATCTTTGCGAAGCAAAAGATGTTAATTATATTCAATTCAGCGGTCCTTCGGGAACGGTTTTAACCGAAAAAGATTTTAACAGAACAATTTCCGGTGAAGATTTAATTTGCGGCGGTTCGGTTATGATATTTAACTCCAAAAGAGATGTTTTTGATATTTTGACTAATTTTTCAAACTTTTTTATAGCCGAATCCTGCGGACTTTGCACTCCTTGCAGAGCAGGAAACTATTTGATAGGTAAAAGATTGGAAAGAATCAGAAACGGAGAGGCAACTTTTGATGAAATTGAAGAAATAAAAACTTGGGCAAAAGTGTTGAGAGATACTTCACGCTGCGGATTGGGAAAAACTTCGACGAATTTTATTGTCGATGCTGTTAATAAATTCCCCGAACTGTTTAAAGGAAAAGGTTTAAAAGAAAAGAAATTCGACCTTTCGGCAGCTTTAAATGATTATTATGATTACGTAAAAAATAATTAAAATGGAACAAAAACTTGTAACAATAAAAATAGACGGCAAAAAGTTTGAGGCAATTGAAGGTCAATCATTAGTCGAAGCAGCCAAAAAACACGGATTTTATATTCCTACACTTTGTCATTTTAAAGAAATATATCCGCCGCTCGGAACTTGTCGCGTTTGTACCGTAAATATCAACGGTAAACCGGATACCGCATGTACGCGTAAAGTCTTTGACGGAATGGAAGTTGAAGTTAATACTGCCGAAGTTTTGGATAACAGAAAAGCCATTGTGGAAATGCTGTTTGCCGAAGGCAATCATTATTGCCCGGCATGTGCAAAAAGCGGCGATTGCGAATTGCAACGTAAAGGGTATGAAATGGGAATTTCATCATCACGATTTCCGCACCTTTTCGAAGAACGCCCGAGAGATTTTAAAGACGACCGGATTTTCTTGGAACATAACCGTTGTATTCTTTGTAAACGCTGTGTCCATGAAGTAAAAACAAATAAAGGCGAAAATGTTTTCTATTTTCAAAACAGAGGGCATAATATGCTGGTCGGTATGGACTACGAAAAAGCCAAAGAACTTACGGATGAACAAGTGATTGAAGCAGCAAAACTTTGCCCCGTAGGTGCAATAATTGCAAAAGGAAAATGCAGTGCAAAACCTTTCGGCGACCGTAAATTTGATGTTGATAAAAATATTAAATGGATACAATCCGAAAATTTAGATTTAAACCTTCCGAAAGACGGAAAAAAGAAAATTGTTGCAACAACCTCACTGGCAGGATGTTTCGGATGTCACATGTCCTTGCTCGATATTGATTTGGGTATTTTGGATGTGCTTGAACTTGTAGAATTTAACAAATCACCGCTTACCGATATTAAAAAATTCTCGAAACAGTGCGATATAGGAATTATTGAAGGCGGTGTTGCCAATTCCGAAAATTTTGAAGTACTGAAAGAGTTCCGAAAAAAATGTAATATCGTTGTTGCTCTCGGCGAATGTTCTATTTGGGGCGGTATGCCGGCGATGAGAAATACATTACCTCTGAAAGATTGCCTCGAAGAGGCCTATTTGAATTCAATTTCAAGCGAAAACGGCGAAAATGTAATACCCTATCATGAAGATATACCTAAATTATTAGATAAAGTATATGCCGTAAGCGACATTATAAAAATTGATTATTATATTCCGGGTTGTCCGCCTAATGCCGAACATATTTGGAAAGCAATTAAAAATATTTTATTCGGTGCAGGAGAGAAAGTTGCTTACGAGGAATTCAAATACGATTAAAAAAGTTGAAAAGTTTTTGTTACAGAGAAACATAGAAACTTTATAAACTTTCAACTTTATAAACTTTTAACTAAAAAAAATGAGTAAAAAAATAGTAATAGATCCGGTAACAAGAGTCGAAGGACACGGAAAGGTTACCATTCAAATAGACGATAACGGAAAAGTTACCGATTCCAAATTTCATATTGTGGAATTTCGCGGTTTCGAAAAATTTATACAAGGGCATCCGTATTGGCAAGCACCTTTGGTTGTACAGCGTTTGTGCGGTATTTGTCCCGTAAGTCATCATTTGGCGGCGGCAAAAGCTATTGACCAAATAGTGGGAATTAACCCCGAAGATTTATCGCCGACAGCTGTAAAAATCAGAAAATTGTTGCATTATGGGCAAGTTTTTCAATCGCATGCTTTGCATTTCTTTTATCTTGCTGCTCCCGATTTGCTTTTTGGCGTTGATGCCGATCCGGCAATCAGAAATGTTGTAGGTGTGGCACAAGAACATCCCGAATTGGCAAAAAAAGGTATTTTGATGCGTAAATTCGGGCAAGAAATGATTAAAGCAACTGCCGGGAAAAAAATTCACGGTATTGCCGCAGTTCCCGGAGGTGTTCATAAAAATCTTCGCAGAAACGAAATTGATTATTTCCTCGACGGAAAAGAAATCCCTTCCGTTGATACCATGATTGAGTGGTGTACCGAAGTAATCGATTTTATGAAAGGATACCATAAAGAACATGCTGCATGGTTGGATACTTTTGCCGCCTTCCCCTCGGGACATCTCGGTTTGGTGTCAAAAGACGGAACCGGAACTTTGGATTTATACGACGGCAGATTAAGAGCCCTTGACTATGAAGGAAATATTACACTTAACGATATACCGGATTTCCAATATCATAAATATTTTAATGAAGATGTTGAACGTTGGTCGTATTTGAAATTTCCGTATATCAAACATCTCGGAAGAGAAAACGGATGGAACCGCGTAGGTCCCTTGGGCAGATTAAATGTTTGTGATTCAATATCTACACCGCTTGCCGAAAAAGAACGTAAAGAATTTGCGGCATACACAAACGGCAAACCCAATAATATGACTATGCACACGCACTTGGCTCGATTAATAGAAACCTTGCATGCAGCAGAAGTTATGAAAGAACTGCTTCACGATGAGGATATTACGGGTGATGAATTAGTTCGTGAAGGGGTAAGAAGAAATGAAGGTATCGGTGTTATTGAAGCACCGCGCGGTACTTTAATTCATCATTATAAAGTGGATGATGCCGGGAAAATTGAAAAATGTAATTTAATTGTGTCAACAACACATAATAACGATCCGATGAATAAGGCAGTCGGTTGGGTTGCTCAAAATGTTTTGGATAAGCAAGGTGAAATTACTGAAGGTATGCTGAATCAAGTGGAGGTGGCAATAAGAGCTTACGACCCTTGTTTAAGTTGTGCCACACATGCTATGGGCAAAATGCCTTTGAAATTATCAATTCTTAATAATAAAGGTGAATTAATCGATGAAAAATTTAAATCATAAAAACACCGTAATTTTCGGAATAGGAAACTCAGCTCGGCAAGATGACGGTTTGGGTTGGGCTTTCCTTGACGAAATTCAAAAAAAAGAAAGTTTTAAGGGGCAATTGCATTATTGTTATCAATTGAATATTGAAGATGCCGAACTTGTTGCAAATGCCGAGAAAGTTCTGTTTGCAGATGCTTATGCAGACGATTTGCCCGAAGGGTATAAAATAGAAAAATGCAAAACCGACGGCAAAATTTCCTATACCACGCATGCCCTTGAGCCGGAAGCAATTTTGGCTTTGGCAGAAAGTGTTTACGGTAAAAAACCCGAAGCATATATATTGAAAATAAAAGGATACAAATGGGAATTGGAAGAAGGCATCAGCCGGTCGGCAAAAAAAAACTTATCGGCGGCAATTAATTGCTTTTCCGAAATTTCAAAATAATTATTTTTTAGTCTGTTTTTTAAAAGCCCGCAGTTTTTTGCGGGTTTTTTTATATGAAAAAAAATATATAAATTTGGGTATTCGGTAAATAATGCAATCAAGGTTTGACTTTTATGCAGGACAATGGAAATAAGCTATAAAATAGACACAAAAAACAAAGTTATTATCGAAACTTGGCCGAAGAAAGTAAGTCTTGAAGATTATAAAAAAGTAAAATTATCAGAATTTTCGGATATTGATTTTAATCCGGAATATGATGTAATAACTGATTTAAGAGAAGTTAATAACGTATTTAATGAGAATTTAATAGAAGAAATTATAGATTTTATGAAAATGAATTCGGGAAAAATGAAAAACAGAAAAAGTGCTGTGGTTGCAGATTCTCCGCAATTGGTTGCCTCTTCCTTGTTTTTCGGACAAAAAGCTCGTAAATTGCCCGTAAAAATCAGCGTTTTTTCTTCAATGAGTGCTACTGTGAAATGGATAAAAGAAAAATGGTAAAATTGTTTTAATTTTAAACTCAAAATATGAAAAGTTCTTTTAAAATTTTTGAAGATAAAAAAGTAATAACGGAAGTATTAGCTTCGGATATTACGACAGACGAATACATAAAATTAAAACATGATGAATTTCATCATAAAAAATTTAACAGAAATTTTAATTTGATTTCGGATTTCAGATTATGTGATAAAAATTTTGATTCAAAAGAATTGCAAAATATGATTGATGTTTTCAAAGAGAATAAAGGAAAAGTAAATCGAAAAAAAAGTGCATTAATTGTTTCGGATACAAATATTATGAAAGGGATTAATTTAAAATCCGAAAATATTTCCGATACACCGCAGGAAATACAATATTTTATCGATTTCAAAGAAGCCGAAAAATGGTTGCAGAGTTAACAAGGGACATTCAAGAAACAGAAACTTTTTATTTTGAGCGAGATTTTTGCAAACTGTTCAAAAAACCTGCAAGAATTATTTCTTACGAACTTCAGCAAAGTTTTTAACTTTGCCGAAGTTGAATTCTTTCCTGCGAAGCAAAAAATAAT
>CAZCPV010000002.1:0-34140 GCA_964500765.1 uncultured Draconibacterium sp. | reverse complement strand
TTGGTGTTTCGGTTTTTCGGATTTCAAATAATTATGAAAATTAATAAATAATATTTATATTTGAAAATCTAAATTAAATACTTTTTTTTAAAAACCAAAAAAATGCAAAGAAATAATCTTTTTTTTACTGTTTTATTCTTGCTGTTTTCTCTCGCTTTGAAGTCTCAGGATTTTGAAGTGGCTCCGGTAAAAATGAAATTTAAAGTTGATCCGGAAGAATCACAAACAAAAATTTTATCGGTTAAAAATCACTCAAATTTCCGAACCTCTTTTTCCATTTCATTTGCTGATTTTATTATTGATAAAAACGGCAGAAAGCAAGCTATAGAACGAAATTCATCAAAAACTTCCTGTACGGAATGGATTACGCCTGAAAAAACTTTTTTTGATATTAATCCGAATGAACAAATACAAATTAAAATAACCATGCAGCCGCCTGTCGATGATTATACAACACGATGGGCATTAATGTATATCCAAACGGTTCACGAAAAAACGAGTTTTGATGTTGACGAAGGAATCGGTGCAGGCGTACGAGTAAGCGGACGAATTGCCGTTGAAATATACAGAGAGCCCGTCATGCCTCTAGTTCCGAAATTAAAAATAAAAGATTTAAGAGAAGTCAGCGATATTGATTCTACACATCGTTATTTTACGGCAGATGTGATAAATACCGGAAAAACTATTGCAAAATGCAAAGTTACCTTTATTGCTTCCGACTTAAATACCGCTGAAGAGATTGAATTTGACCCGATTTTTTTTAATTCGTTTCCGGGATTTTTAAGAGAAGTTAAATTTAAATTACCGAATACAATTCCTTCCGGAAAATATTCCCTGGCAGTGCTTCTTGATTACGGGAAAGACATTACCATTGAAGGAACACGCTTAAATAAACCTTTAATAATTTTACCTTCGGAAGATACCGAGGAAAATGATAAAAAGTGATAAAATTTATTCTTATCGGCATATTTTTTATATCAATCAGTTTTCCCGGGTTTAACCAGGAACCGGTAAAAACATATTATCAAAATTCCGACAACAAATTAAAAGAGTTATATTATGCCTTTGTAAATAAGCAGGATACAATAAAACACGGACATTATATCTTCTTTGATAAAAACGGAAATAAAAAACAAGAAGGTGAATTTGTTCGTAATTTAATTGAAGGAGAATGGAAAATTTATTATGATAACGGACAAATAAAATCGCTTATAAATTTTAAAAAGAACAAAAGAAACGGTAAATTTGTTCATTTTTATAAAACAGGAGAAAAAAAACAGGAAGGAAACTATAAAAACGGTTTTGCGGAAGGTGAAGTGATAACTTATTATAAAAACGGAAATCCGAAAATTAAAGGATATTATACCGACGGAATTTTAAACGGGAAGGTAGAAAATTTTCGAGAAGACGGAACGCTTAAAGATGTTCAAAATTATAAACTAAATAAACCCGAAGGATTTTGGAAATCATTTTATAAAACCGGAGAATTAAATTATAAAGGAGAAAAAATTAACGGACACTTTGAAGACAGTTTGTTCGTTTACTATAAAAACGGTAATTCGGAACGAAAATGTTTTTATAAAAACGGATTATTAAACGGAAAACTGACGGCATATTATGAGAACGGGAAGTTAATGGCGGAGTATAATTACCTTAACGGAAATTTAAACGGAGAATATAAATCGTATCACAATACCGGTAATATTGCCGAAGAAGGCGAATATAAGAATAATTTACGCGAAGGACATTGGAAATCACATTATCCCGACGGAAAATTATTCTCCGAAGGAAATTATAAAAACGGAATATACGACGGAGAATGGTTTGTATATTATCCGAACGGAAAATTAAAACAAAAAAGCATTTTTTCGGAAGGGAAAAAAGAAGCTGATGAGATAATTTATTATAAAACAGGGAAAATAAAACAAACAACAAAATATAAAAACGGAAAGAAAAACGGAAAAACCGTTTTATATGACCAAACGGGAAAAATAATTAACACCGTAAAATATAAAAATAACCAAATTATAAAATAGAAACTGATTACCATAAAAACAATTTACAGATAAATGGAAGATAATCAATATAATATTAAGCAAATAGATTTGGCTTACAAACTGACAAAATATATTGATGAAGATTATTTTGAATATGTTTACAGAGGCCATTTTTCCGAAAATATTACGGAAAATATTTTAAATTTAAATGACTCAAAATTTATCAATGATTCGGAAGCATCTGCTTACAGAAACAGGATATCATATTTTTTAATCGAATCTTTGCAAAATGTTATTCGGCATCAGGATATGCCTGACAATCAGAATGTTGATGATGAGAGTTTGCTGGTTATTCAAAAAACGAATAATTCGATATATATAACTACCGCTAATGTTATCAGTAATGAAAATATTCCTGCTTTAGAAGCGTATTTAAAAAAAATAAAAACCTTAAATCCTAAAGAATTAAAAACCGAATATCAAAAAATTTTATTAGACGGCGTAATTTCGGAAAAAGGCGGCGGCGGGCTTGGAATTATTACTATGGCTCGCAGAACCGACGGACATATACAATATAAATTCAAAAAAATTAATGAAAATTTTTCTTATTATTATTATCAAATTCAACTGATTTTAAATGAAGAGGAAAATAAAGAAGGTATCCTTGAATTAATTTCTTTAGAAAGAATTTCAAAATTTCATGAATTATTGAATACCGAAAATATTCTTCTTAATTTTAACGGTTCTTTTGCTTTTCAAAATCTGGAAAGTTTACTGCCTGTAATTGAATCGCATTCAATAGGAGGGAAACTTGTAAAACAAAAGGTTTTTGATTTAACGGTAAAGTTAATAAGAAATATTATTGATTTTGCGGACGAATTTGTTTATGATACACCGAACACCGGGAAACGTAACAGCAGAGGTGTATTTTTATTAAGTAAAACAAACGGAAGTTTATTCCTTACGGCAGGGAATGTGATTTTAAACGAAAAAACAAGAATTCTCGGGAATAAAATTAGTATTATTAATAAAACAAAAGAAGAAAGTTTACTGAAAATAAGAGATTATTTAGATGAATTTTTCAAATCCGACCTGAGCAAAAAGCCGGATATTAATTTAATTGATATGCGATTGAAAAATAATTGTAATAAAATAAAGTATGTTTTTAAAGAAATTAATTCCAAAACATCTTATTTTATATTACAACTCGTAATTAATTAGTTATCGGAACAAGTTCAAAAGGAAGGTTTATCAATTCCGTTAAATCTTCGCCCATTTCCATGATGTCTTCATCATCTTCATCATAATACCATTTTACTTTAATTTTTTTTCCGCGGTCCATAAAACCGTTTAAAATAATTAAAATTTGGAATATTTTTTTGTGAGAAGCACTGTTCAATACCGTAAAATAAAATTCGCAAGTCAATTCTTTTTCAAGTTGAGGGAGGTTTTCGTTAATCCAATTCAGAACAGGATCATATATCGACAAAATATCTTCCGAAAAAGAAGGTCCTTTTATTTGAAATATATTTTCACTTAAATCTAAACTGATTAAAGGCGTTTTTTTTGTTTTTTTTACGTAGATGCTTTCCATTACAGAAAAAATTGTTTTTTAAAACTTTAGAGTTCAAATATACAAATAAAAAATTTAGATTTCCAAAAAAGTATTGAATATCATTTAAAAAATTGACGAACAACCAAAAAAAGCAGCCGAAAAATTTTCGACTGCTCCAATAGAACCTCCAAAATTTACGCTTTAATTAATTCAATACTTCGCTTTACAAATTTACTTAAAGACTCTCCTTTAAGCATATTATTTGCCAATAAGCCCAAATCAATTAATTGTTTTACGAGTTTTTGCTTTTTACCGAATTTTTCTAAAATTTTTCGTTTTTTATCCTCAATTTCCTGAAGTTTTTTATTCAATTCTTCCCGTTTATCTTTTTCTTCCTGCGGTATTTCTTCCTCTTTTTTATCTTTTTGAAGTGTATTTAACGCATCAATCTCAGAATTTATAACCGCCTTTTCTTCATTTATTTTTTCTAACTCTTTATCAAGCGATTTATGAAGTTTTTCATTCAATTTCGATACTAAATTATGATTTGAATTAACAATTAAATTAAAACTGTCGGGCAAATTTCCGTAAAACGATGCTTCACCGCCCATTTTCGACATATCTTTCATACGTCTCATAAATTCATTTTGGGTTACAACAGTCGGATTGGCTGTTTCACTCATTGCTTCAAAATTCACTAAAAAAGTAGCATTATCCGGCAATTGACTTTGAAATACAACCGACAAATTTTCCTCCTCTTCTTTAGTGAGTTTCGATTCAAATTTTTCTTCTTTAGGTATCAGTTTATCAATAACATCCGCATCAACACGTACAAATCGAATACCTCCGAGTTTGGTCTCAACATGGTTAATAAAATGTGCATCCAACTGCCCGTCCATTACCAAAACATCGTATCCTTTTTCTTTAGCTTCTTCAATAAAACTGTACTGTCCTTCGGAATCTGTTGTGTATAAATAAATTAAGTTTTTATCCTTGTCGGTTTGATTGGCTTCCGTCAGTTTTTTATATTCATCAAAAGTAAAGAATTTTCCTTCGGTATTTTGCAGCAAGAAAAATTTAATTGCTTTTTCATAGAATTTTTCATCGCTCAACATACCGTATTCGATAAAAATTCTGAGGTCGTTCCATTTTTTCTCAAAATCTTCTCTCTCTTTGGTGAAAATTTCTTTTAAGCGGTCGGCAACTTTTTTGGTAATATGGCTTGATATTTTTTTAACATTTCTGTCGCTCTGCAAATAACTTCTCGAAACATTAAGCGGAATATCCGGCGAATCCAAAACCCCGTGCAAAAGGGTTAAAAACTCCGGAACGATTCCTTCAACCGAATCGGTTACAAATACCTGACGTTGGTAAAGTTGTATTTTATTTTTCTGGATTTCAATCGTATTTTTGAACTTCGGAAAATACAAAATACCGGTTAAATTAAACGGATAATCAACATTCAGGTGAATATAAAACAAGGGGTCTTCAAAACTTGAAGGATACAATTCTTTATAAAAATTCATATAATCTTCGTTCTTTAAGTCAGCCGGTTTTTTTGTCCATGCCGGTTTCGTATTGTTGATTATATGGTCTTTATCAGTCTCAACTTGTTTATTATCCTTATATTCTTTCTCTTTTCCGAAAGCAATTTCTATAGGCAAAAATTTGCAATATTTATTTAAAAGCTCTTCAATTTTAGAGTCGTTCAAAAAATCTTCGGAATCTTTGTCTATATGTAATATAATATCTGTTCCTCTGCGTTCTTTCTCAGTTTCTTCCAAAGTAAAATTCGGGCTGCCGTCACACTCCCATCGCACGGCTTTACTTTCCTGTTTATACGATTTCGATACAATTTCAACCTTATCGGAAACCATAAATGCAGAATAAAAGCCAAGCCCGAAATGCCCGATTATTGCATTTGTGTCATCTTTATATTTTTCTAAGAAATCTTCGGCACCCGAAAAAGCAATTTGGTTAATATATTTATCAATTTCTTCGGCATCCATCCCGATACCGGCATCCGATATGGTTAATGTTTTTGCTTTTTTATCAGCTTTAATACGAATTGTTAAATCTCCGAGTTCACCTTTAAAATCGCCTTTCGATGCCAAAATCTTTAATTTTTGAGTAGCATCAACGGCATTGGAAACTAATTCTCTTAAAAATATTTCATGGTCTGAGTAGAGGAATTTCTTTATTATCGGAAAAATATCTTCTCCGGTTACATTAATCTTACCTTTTTGCATAGCTTATCTTATTTTTTTATGTTTTGAACTTAAATTTTACACTGCTGTCTTTCAAAGCATGTGCCGGATATATTTTTATGCCAATTTTACAGGTCAAATACAAATTTTATGAAATTATTGCACGAAAAAAAGCCCTCGAAAAATCAAGGGCTTTCTTAAGTTTTATATCGAAAATTCTATTTATTCAATAACTCCTCTGAATGCAGAATTGTCAATGAATTTCAAAAATTCCATATCTTTTTTAGCATAATCTTTTAAAGAACTTTCTTTTGTAATTGCAATTTTTAAGTTTTCAATTACATCGTCAACTTTATTTGCTCTGGCGGCAGTAACGGCTTTCAAATAGTAATATAATCCGTATTCGCTGCTTCCTAAGTTATTTAAAGTAGCAATAGCATCATCATTGCTTCCTGCTAAAGTTTGAGCTAATGCTTTGTTGAAAGAATCACTTCCGAATTCGGCAACAGCTGAACTGTATTGAGCTCTTTTTATCAGGATAACACCTTTATTATAATGTAAATTCGGCGATTTACATCCTGCATTTTCAGCTCTTTCAAAATAATCCCAAGCAGCATCAAGATCGCCTTCTGCCAAAGAAATAACACCGAGATTATTTAAAGCTGCCGGATTATCCGATTTTAATGAGATAACTTTCTCAAAGTTCGTTTTTGCATCGGATAAGTTTCCGTCTTTTGCTTGTGTAACGGCTAAATTATTCCATCCTTTCCAATCATCGGGATATTCCGAAGTATAATTTTTATAAACAACTTCCGGATTATCGGCGATTGTAGCGGCATAAAGTAATTCTTCCTGATATAATGAAGAAGGATTTGTTGTTGCCAATGTTTTTAATTCGGCATCGGTTTTTGCTCTTCCTTGATAATTAAAATGAATTTCTGAACGTCTTAACATCGGAAGAATGTCTTTTCTTAAGTTATCGTAAACTGCGGCTAATTTTTTAATTTCAGCTTCTCTTGTATCAGGGTCTGAATACATACTTAAAACTCTTAAAACAAGAGCTTTATCTTCCATATCGGAAGCTTCGACTAATTTTTTGAAACCGTCCCAGTCTTCTGCCGGAGTTGTTTCCGTAGTTAAGAAATCAGCATTTTTAATTTGTTCGATATCTTCTTTTGTTAAAACTTTATCAAACGCTTTTTTAGAATTTTTACCTCTTTCTTGTACCAATTTTTCATTTAAATCTTGAGGTCCGTCCGGTGAAGCATAACTGGCAATTTTTATACTTTTCAATTCTTTATCGGGATCTTCCGATGCGGTTTTGATAGATTTTTCAAGATTAACAATCTCATCTTTTTTAAGTTCGCTTCTTTTAATATTCGATTTTTGTAAATCAAACATCAATTTAGCACTTTCGGTTTCTAATCTTACTTCGGGTTTTGTAACCGGAACAGAAACCATTTGACCTAAAACGGTTCCTCTTTTTAATCCGCCGTCAATTGTCATACCCCCGTCAACCAATTCGGGTGTTGTAATTATACCGTCGGCAAGTTTAATTTCCGTAATATCCGCAGATTTTCCTTTTTGAGTAGAAATTTGGAATTTTAAATTCAAATCAGACGCTCTGAATTTTGAATCATAAGCAATCGTATCTTGAAAAGAAAAACTTCCGCCTTCTTTATAGCTGATTTGCTCGTAATTATCTTCAAATTTCTCACCTATAATGGTTTGAGTTTTGAAAAGGATTTCGTCGGAAGAACTGTAATCAGAAACTAATGCGGGTGTGATTACTAATTTTACTTTTTTTCCGAAATATTTAGGCGGAAAAGTAACTTTTACGTCAATCGGAACTTTACCGGCATGCATTTCCAACGGATTCGGGGTTGTTTTGTATTCAACCTCACCGGCTTTTTTGACCATTTTCGTCAACGGATTACAACCCGAAAAAATCGCAGCTGCAATAAAAAGTGATGAAAGAATAATTATTGATTTCTTCATAATTTTATAAATTAAACAGTTAATATTATGTTCACATTTAACGCAAAATTAAGAATCTTTTCAATTTTAAAAAATTAATTTAGCATTTATTTTTTTATTTTTTCACTTTTCATAACTCATTTGTAAATAATTAGCCGCCAAGAGGATTTATTTATTCCTGAACAAAGAGAATTACTATGCTTTAAATCCCCCGTTTTTCAAACAATCTCGTTAAATCAATAAAATAATCTTATCCCGACTTTATAATATTATGTTACACAGCACATTTACGTGTGAATAAATAAATTAAAATTTTATCTTTTTCGGTTTAATTATTATATTAGCAAAAGTTTTAAATAAAAATCTTATAATGAAATTGTTTAACTTTAGGTTAAAAAATAAAAAGTCCGAACATAAGGATTTAGGTGCCTCGGAATTAATAAAAAAAAAGATAACAGCTGCCGTTCAAGTTTGTAAAAACGATATAACAACGGAAAGAAACAAAATATACGAAATAAAAACTTTGACAAAGAAATTGATTGCAGATGTTTATTTTGTCCCTTCCGAATATTGGTATGATGAATTGAAATTTATAAATGAAATTAAAAATCATCCCGAAAATAAAACAATAAATGCTTCTGTACAGGATAAAATTGATAAATTACTCGAAGAATATACCCAACAAATTAAATTATGTGAATCAAAAATTGATTTTTTAAATTCATTACTGTTAAAATATGAAGCATTATCGGATAAGGCAGAAAAAATTATTCACAAAACCCTTATGCTGAAAACTAAAGACGAATATGTTAAAGCGCTTAAAAAATACAAAAAAAAATTAAATACCTTTACGGAAAGTACCGAAGATTTAAGTACAATATACGAAGAATCCGAAAATTTAAAATCTGTTCGGAATGAGATTAGCGAAACGGAAAACGATTTTCTCATTCAACAAGAAGTTAACGAATATATGAATAAAATAACTTCCGAATTTAATGAAGCCGATGATTCGGCGAATACCGAGCTGTTAAGAAAAGAAATTAAAAAATTGAAGGAAGAAATAAACAAAACAAAAAATCAATGACAATAAATAAGATACGAAGAAAGTTCGGATTTAATGCAGACCGATCGGGTATTATGTCGCGATATTTAAATGAAGAAAAAAATTGGTTTGAACATCTTAACAATACAAAAGATTTTATCCTTAAAAATATTTCCGGCAAAAATAAAGATATTTGTTTAATAATAGGAAGCGGTTGGTGTTTAGACGTACCCGTCGTACAATTATCCGAAATTTTTAAAAAAGTTATTTTAGCAGATATTATTCATCCGAGACAAATCGAACATAAATTTCGGAATTTTCCCGGTATAGAATTTATAACACTTGACCTTACCGGCATCCTGAAACCGCTGTTGACATATAAAAAAGAGAAAACTGAAAAACAAAATTTATATACTTTCTTAAACAAACAAAACAAAGTTTCATTCATTGAACAAATTAATCCCGATTTTGTTGTTTCCGCTAATATTTTAAGTCAAATAGCTTATTTTCCGAGCGAATATATTAAAAGGTATAAATTGGCTTCGGAAAATGAATTATTGAAAATTCAAGAAATGATTGAAAAAAGACATTTAGATATGCTTCCCGAAAAGAAATCAATTTTAATAACAGACTTCTTTGAGCTAGAATACAACTTTTCAGGACAAGTAATTAAAGAAAAAAACAGACTTTCGTTTTCCTTACCGAAAGAAAAAATAATAAAAGAATGGACTTGGGATTTTGATTTATCCGGAAATTATTATACGGGAAACCCCGTAAAATTTAAAGTCGCTGCGTTACAAGTTTAAGTCGTTTTTTATAAATAAAAAAAAGAAAAATTAAGGACAAAATAAACGATACGATAACAACCGGGATAATTAAAGCAGTATCGTTTGCTTCTATGTTATAACCTATTGTTTTAGTAATTGATTTTGAAATATTCGTAAATCCCAAAATCATGGTAACCCACAGCACAATACTCATTAAAATATTGGAAAGCATTCCGTTAAGATTGTCTTCACCGATTATATCAGGGTCATTAACCACTGATATTAAAAATACGGCAATTAACGGAAGTATAAGACCGTTGAATGCCTGAGCAATTATTATTGCGGGGATTGGTTTTATGTTTAAAAATCCGAATGTTAAGCCCGTAATTACAACGCCGGCAATTACCAATTTAAAATACAGTTTTTTCGGATGCCATTTTTCTTTATTTTGCTCATTTGAAAACAAACTCCTTGCAGTAATAGCAGAAGCAAGCGGTGATGTAACCGCAGACGAAAATCCCGCTGCAAACATCCCGAAACCGAATACATAAACCGCATAAGGACCGATTTTATTTTTCAGAAATTCTTTCAAAATAATATATCCTTGATCGTCAAAATTCAAATTTGCTAAAAAATCAGTTTTTACACTTTCCGACATACCCGCCGTAACTCCGTTACCTACTCCCATAATCGACATAGAAATAACACCGCCTAAAATTACGGCAATTGACAGTCCGAAACGCATTTCCTTTATCGTTTGCTTTTTATCAAGTGCCCCCGATCCCAAAAATAAATCATACGGAATAACCGTTGTTCCCACCAAACCCAAAACTAAAAGCGTAGAACCGGTTCCTTCCGGTATTATAGGTACAATGCTTCCTTTCAAAACTTCTCCCCAATCGGGTTTTAAAGATAAAGAAGTATATAAAAATGCGATACCCATTAAAAAAACAATAACACCCATAACCTTTGCAATCGTATGAACAGAATTCAATGCAAAAACCAAAGTCGCAAGTATGCCTATTCCGGCTACAAAATAATAATACGGAATATCGAAAATAAGTACCAAGCCGGCAACCGACCCGAGTATATTTCCGGCTTCATAAGCGGCACAGCCCAATACAATGACAATTATTATTATGAAAAGTATTAAAGTCCTTCCTGATTTATTCTCAAATTTTTTTGAAATGGCTTCTCCCAAATTCATTTGACTTCTGATAGTAAGCCGTGCACTTGCTTCTTGAAGTAATAATGTGGCAAAAGTTGAAAAAAGAAGTGCCCAAAGTAAACTGAAATTATAAAAAACACCCGCTTTTGTAGCTGTAGTAACCGTACCGGGACCTATAAAAGCAGCCGCTACAACCGACCAAAACAAGATACTTAATATACGCTTTCTTAAAGTCATGTTTTTGAAAGATACAAAGATATATTTTATTTTCTTAAATACTTGTGAATATGTGTAATTAAATCTTCGGGATTTACAGCTTTTTTATTATTGTTGCTAATAAATTTCTTAATTTCCGACAAAGGATTTTTTCTTTTTAACCAATCGCCGGAATGTATTTTTAAAGGTGAGTTCCTTCTTTTATAAACAAAAGCAAGTGATTTATTTTTGTCTGAAAAATTATTTGGTTTATCTGTTAAATTCCACACGGGAGCAATATCTAAATCATACCCTTTCGGAAATTCGCCCGAAGTACTTTCCAAATGGTCAATTCTAAGCAATCCCGAAAAATTCATATAATATAATTCTCCGATTGTTGCCGTGTTTTTTACCTCAAAATCAATATAAGCACTGCCTGTTTCCGATAACATTAATTGACCTTCCGTATAATATTTTCCGGCATAAATACTCCCGTCGGTATAGTAATCGAGTCGTCCTCCTTTTCTTAAAGTTCCGAATACAAATAATTTTATCGGAAAATCAGAATTATATTTTTCCATTTTTAATGATTACTTTTGGTGAAATTTTTTGCAAGATACTATTTACAATTATAATGGAAAAAAATATATGCGTTTTTTGCTCTTCAAGCGATGCTTTAAATGAAAAATATTTTGAAACAGCAATTGATATCGGCAATAAAATTGTCGAAAACGGAGATACCCTGCTGTTCGGAGGAGCCAATGTAGGAATGATGAAAAAACTTGCTTTAACAGTAAAAAAGCAAAACGGAAAACTTATCGGAGTTATTCCGCAACGAATAAAAGACAATAATTTGGCTTGTGAAATTGTTGATGAACTTATAGTAACACCCGATATGCACAGTCGTAAAGCAAAATTGGAAGAATTGGCTGATGTTTTTATTGCTTTGCCCGGCGGCTTCGGTACCTTGGAAGAATTATCGGAAGTATTAACCCTGAAACATCTCGGCTATCACAAAAAACCGATTATCATCCTGAATGTTAACGGATTTTATGACAATTTATCAGCATTTTACGAAACTATTTACAAAGAAAAGTTTTCAAAAGAAGATTATCGAAAATATTATTTTATAACCGAAAATGCAGAAGATATTTTTCCTTATATCAACAGTTACAAACCCGAAAAATCAGTTTCAAAATGGTTTAAAGCAAACAATTCTCACTAAATCAACATTAACAATAATATAAAATGATTCCGGAAAATCAATACTCATCAAAACTTTTGAACAATGCCGTAAACGAATTTTCAAAACTCCCGGGTATCGGAAACAAAACGGCTCTGCGACTGGTGTTGCATCTGCTTAAAAAATCGGAAGAAGAAGTTACTTTATTCGGAGAAACCATTACGGAACTCCGAAAAAATATAAAAAAATGCAAAATTTGTAAAAACGTTTCCGATAACGACATTTGCGAAATTTGCTCCGACCCTTCAAGAGATAAAAAAACAATTTGTATTGTTGAAAATATTAATGATGTAATCGCCGTAGAAAGAACAGGTCAATATCACGGCTTATACCATGTTTTGGGCGGATTAATTTCACCGATGGACGGCATCGGTCCCGACAGTTTAGAAATAAACTCATTAATTGAACGGTTGAATTCTTCTGATATACAAGAACTTATATTCGCTCTTAACTCAACTCCCGAGGGTGAAACAACAAATTTCTATACCTATAAAAAAATTTCGGGTACGGGAATTAAAATTACGACTTTGGCAAGAGGCGTTTCCGTAGGCAGCGAATTGCAATATGTTGACGAACTTACTCTGGGACGCTCAATTATTGACAGAATTCAATTTAATCAATAAAAAATATGAGAGAATTAAATACAACCTTTAATGTTTCTCCGGTTGAAAATATAACTTTCAGAGGCAGAAAATATTTTTTAAAAAGAGACGATTTGATAAATCCGTTTTTTAACGGCAACAAAGCCCGAAAATTTGATTACTTTTTAAATGCCGATTTATCTTCATACAAAAAAGTTGCATCATACGGCGGCAATCAGTCGAATGCAATGTTTTCGCTTGCCGCTTTCGCAAAAATAAAAAATCTTAAATTCGATTATTACGGAAAACCCTTACCGCTTTTTCTTAAAAAAAATCCGGTCGGAAATTATAAATACGCACTGGAATTCGGTATGAATTATATCGAACTTCCCGATTACGAAACGTTTTTTCAAAAAATGTCTTCTCCGGAAAAAAACTATTCGCAATTAGGGACAGACACTCTTTTAATCAGGCAGGGAGGTGCAGAAAAAGAAGCCGAATACGGAGTAAAAAAATTAGCAGAAGAAATTAACAACTGGGCTGAAAAAAGAAAACTGCACAATTTGTCCGTTTTTATTCAATCCGGAACCGGCACAACGGCTGTTTTTCTGCAAAAACATCTTAATTTTAAAGTTTACACTGTGCCGAATATAGGAAATACCAAGTATTTATTAAAACAATTTGCACTTTTAGAAAATAAAAAATCAAATTATCCGGTTATTCTTGAAACAAAAAAGAAATATATTTTCGGAAAACTTTATAAAGAATATTACGATATTTGGAAAGAAATTTCCGAAGAAAACAATATCGAATTTGAATTATTATACGACCCGAAAACACTTATAGCATTAAGCGAACATAACAAAAACATAAAAGGCGAAATATTGTACGTTCACAGCGGAGGAACCATAGGAAACGAAAGTATGTTGTTAAGATATAAATATTCCGGTTTAATATAAGTACGAAATTTCTTTTATTTGTGTATCGAAAAAGTGTTGTTAATTTTGTTGAAAAATAAAATAATTGTAACAATCGATGAAACTGTCTGTTGTAATTGTCAACTATAACGTAAAATATTTTTTAACGCAATGCCTTTTAAGTGTTGAAAAAGCGAAAACAGAATATGAAAAAAAATACGGGCAAAATTTAATTGAAGTTTTTGTTGTTGATAATAATTCCAAAGATAATTCATGCGAATACATTAAAAAGAATTTCCCTGAAATTAATCTTACAGAAAATAAAAAAAATGTCGGGTTTTCAACTGCTAATAATCAGGCAATCAAACAGTCCGAAGGCGAATATGTGTTGTTATTAAATCCCGATACCGTTATTCCCGAAGATACTTTCATAAAAATTCTTGATTTTGCCGACAAACATCCGGATGCCGGCGGAGTAGGCGTTAAAATGATAAACGGAGAAGGTGCTTTTTTGCCCGAATCAAAAAGAGCATTTCCTTCACCCTCTGTTTCGTTCTATAAAATTTTCGGACTCTCAAAATTATTCCCGAAATCAAAACGCTTCGGAAAATACCATTTAACATATTTAGATGATAATGAGGTAAATAAAATAGACGTTTTGCCCGGTGCTTTCATGTTATTGCGAAAATCTGCATTGGATAAAGCCGGCTTATTGGACGAAACATTTTTTATGTACGGTGAAGATATAGACCTCTCTTACCGAATTACGAGAAACGGTTTTGTAAATTATTATTATCCCGAAGTTGAAATTATACACTATAAAGGCGAAAGCACAAAAAAAGGCAGTTTAAACTATGTTTTCATATTTTATAATGCAATGATTATTTTTGCAAAAAAACATTTTACCGGAAAAAATGCCGCATTATTTTCTTTTCTGATAAAGTCGGCTATTATTTTCAGAGCCGGACTATCCGTAATAAAAAGGTTGTTTAAAGCTCTTTTTCTGCCCCTTACCGATGCCGTAGTATTTTATTTAGGATTTTACTTTTTAAAACCGCTGTGGGAAAATTACAAGTTTCATCACACTAACCACTATCCTCCGGAATATATGCTATACGCGGTTCCCGGCTACATTATTGTTTGGATTTTTTCAATAATGTCAGCAAAAGGATACCAAAGTCCTGCAGATTCCAAACGATTATTTAAAGGTATTTTATCCGGAACTTTAATAATCTTGATAATTTACTCTCTGCTTAATGAAGAATACCGATACTCAAGACTTTTACTGTTGGCGGGAACTGCTTGGGCAATGTTTTTTGCATGGCTGATAAGAGCAATATTTACAATTCTGAAAATAAAAAATTTTTCTTTCAAAAAGAAAAAAGAAAATAAATTTCTGTTCCTGTCCGATAAAGACAAAATAAAAAAAATCATTTCCCGGCATTTTACAAACAAATTTTCCTCAATCAGTATCAATGAAAAAAATCCTGACAGTATTATTGAAAAAGTAAAAACTAACAAAATTTCTCATACAATAATATCTGCCGGCAAATTCTCTTTTAAAGAAATAATCTCAATAATTTCAGATAATAAACTTTTACATACCGAAATTCAAATTGCTTATCCGGATAAAGGTTTTGTAATCGGAAGCAGTAATATTATCGTTTCATCCGAAGAATATGTCAACGAAAGTTTTAATTTAAACAATAAATTTTTACGATTTCAAAAAAGAATGTTTGATATCGTTTCGTCTTGTATTTTTACCCTGTTATCACCTGTTTTAATTTTACTGACGGATAATAAAAAAAATTATTTTAAAAATATTTTCATTGTTTTAAGCGGAAAAAAGACGTGGGTAGGATATATAAACTCAGAAAGAAACAAATTCCTTCCAAAAATAAAACCCGGAATTTTAAGTCCTGTTAATTATCCGATTTTTGATTCCGATGAAATATCCAAAATTAACTTTCGTTATGCCCGTGATTATCATTTAACGGATGATTTTTATACCGTTTACAAAACATTTAATAAGATTGGCAATAAAAAGTTGTAAACTTTTAATTAATATTTTATATTTGTCGCTATCGTCAGAAAAAATATAAACACATGAAAAAAATATCTTTACTATTATTGGTTTTATTCTTTTCGGGATATAGTATATACGCACAATCAAGCAGAAAAGACACTAAAAAATTTAATGAAGCATTAGAATTTTTAGCAAATAATAAATATCGCTCTGCCGACAATATTCTGAAAGAACTCCTTAAAAAACATAAAAGCAATCTCGAATACACTTTCTACAAAGGCATTTGTGAAATAAATTCAGGCAAAGAAGATCAAGCAATTGCACATTTTGACAAAATAATTGATAATTACAACAAAACAAAAATCGACAACGGATTTGTTAAAGGTGCTGTTTTCTATAAAGCCGAAGCATATCATAATTTATATATGTTTGATCAAGAAATTGAAACCTTAAATAAATTAAATGCTTTTGAGCTTAAAGATGCTGAAAAAAAACAATTAAAAGAATCTCTTGACAGAGCGAATAATGCGAAAGAAATTTTTTTCAATTTTAAACCTATTATTGTAACTCGTTTGGATATACTGAATTCCGGTTACGATGATCACACTCCGATACCGACTTCAAACGGAAAAGAATTATACTTCACATCAAAACGTCCCGGCGGTATAAGCGGCGATAAATTAAGCAGCGAAGGCAAATATTACGAAGATATTTGGTTTTGGGACGGTAAAGACGATCCGGTTAATGTAGGTCCTCCCGTAAATACCATGGGTCATGATGCAACCGGCGGCTTATCTCTTGACGGAAAAACACTTTTTATATACAGAACAGAAGAAGGAAAAGCCGGCGATTTATATTCTTCACAAAAAGGGAATGACGGGAAATGGCAAAATCCGGTAAAACTCAATATCGATAAAAGAAGAGCTGTTGAACGACATGCCGCATTATCTCCCGACGGAAAAAAATTATATTTCTCAACAGATATGAAAGGAGGAAAAGGCGGAAGAGATATTTGGGTATCGGAAAAACAAAATGACGGAACATGGGGAAAGCCCGAAAACTTGAGTATTAATACTGAATACGATGAAGAAGCTCCTTATATGCTGGCAGACGGTGTTACTTTCTATTTCAGCTCAAAAGGATATAAAGGTATGGGCGGATATGATATTTTTAAATGTATGTTGCAAAGCGACGGCACTTTCAGCGAACCGGAAAATATCGGATTCCCGATTAATACCGTCGAAGACGATGTCTTTTTCTTTCCTGTTTCCAATCAAGATATAGCTTATTTTACCCGAAGAAAAACCGATAATGCCGAAATTTACAAAACAATGTTTCCGGATAATACGTTAATCGTAGAAAGTAATGTCAGCGGAAAAGAAATCGGAAAAGACCTATATCCGGAAAATGCCGATATCAATATATGTGATGTCAATTCAAATGAAGAACCCAATGCTTATACGTTAAAACTCGAGAAAGCAAAATACAAATCAGTTATTGTAACAGACAAAGACTATAAATTCGTTTACGAAGCTCCCGGATACGTATTTGATACGAAAGATATTCCCGTTAAAGACATGACCGGAAAAAAAATAATCAAAAAATCCCCTGTTCTTGTAAAAATTGAATCCGGAAAAACTGAAAAGTTTAAAAATATATCATTTAAAAAAGATAACTCAGATTTAACAAACTATACAAAAAAAGAACTTGATATTATTGCTGAAAATCTTAAAAAGAATGACAGTCTTGTCGTGAATTTTTCAACCGAAAATTATCAAAAACAAAGCAATAAATTGTCTGACGAAAGAAAACGTAAAATGGTTGAATATCTTATGAATAAAGGCATTCCAAAAGACAGAATATATACCGACCTGTCAAACAGAGATATACCGGAAAATAAACCCGAATACACGATTTATGATAAGGAAAGCGTTAAAAAAGCAGTTACTGATAAGAAAAAAGCAGAAGAAATTATTCCGAAAGAATATATTGTTGAAATTAATAATGTTTTCTTCAATTTTGATAAATCGAAAATGCAAGTTAATAAAAATGAAAAGATTGATTCTTTATGTAAATATTTAAAGAAAAATTCGGAAGCAAAAGTTGCCGTTATCGGATATACCGATGCCGTAGGATCAAAATCCTATAATGACAGATTGTCACAAAAAAGAGCAGAAACAATTAAAAAGTATATGACCGATGAAGGTGTCAATGAAAACCAAATAGAAATTTATGCATACGGAGAAGATAATCCGGTAGCATTTAATAAAAAGAATAATAAATACTTTGAACCCTCAAAGAAATTTAACAGACGGGTAGAATTTCAAGTAATATCTCAAGGACAGCCGAAATTAAAAATCATTCAATTTAAAGAATTACCGCCCGAATATAAACATCCGGAATATAATCCGAATTATAAAAGATAAATTAAAAGCCCGCTTCAGCGGGCTTTTTTATTCCCGAATACCTTTTCTGTCGTAAAACACATAAAAAAAAATTGTATTATGAACATAAGTGCATTATATTTGCAGTATAAAAAATGATTTACTGTTATATTTAATCAGTGATGTTTTATATTTTTTAATAAATGAACTTAAGTTTTAATCATTTAAAAAGGAGGTAATTATGCCCGGATTTGACAGAACAGGACCGCTCGGAAGAGGAGCAATGACAGGAAGACGCTTAGGGTATTGTGCCGGCGTATCCGACGAAACAAGAACTTTTCGAGGAAGAGGTTTCGGAGCCGGCTTCGGAAGAGGACACGGCTTCGGAAGGGGTTTCGGATATGCAGGAAGTTTCCATAACCAAGGACTGACAAACGTTTCCGAAAAAACAATTCTTGAAAACGAAATTAATACCCTGAAAGATCAATTAGTGTCATTAGAAAAACGACTTTCTGAACTGAAAGATGAAAGTTAGTTTGTTTAATCATCGGATAAATTTGTTTATCCGATGATTTTACTTTTTATTAATTGTTTTAACTTAAAATCGAACAAAAATGGGAATATTTCAAACAGGTAAAGGGCTCGGACGAGGCGGAGGAAAAGGTCTCGGACGCGGGCAAGGACACGGAAGGAATAACGGCGGTGCTTTCGGAACCGGCGGATTTTGTGTTTGTGCAAAATGCGGCGAAAAAATCCCGCATCAACAAGGCGTAAAATGTACGACAATAAAATGTCCCGCCTGCGGTCATACAATGATTCGAGAAGAACTTTTAAACAAAAATAAATAATTGAATTAATATCAGAGGATTACAGTTTTGAATCTTGGCAGATTTAAACCCGCAAAGTCTTTTTATACTTAACTCATAAAAAGAACACATTTTTTCTGTGAGAATCTGTGAAATTTGTGTGATAAAATAAATATTAAATGCAGTTATTTATTAAGATTCTTTAGTATTACTTATATGCTTTATTCAAATAAATAATTTATGACAATAGCCATAGCAAGCGGTAAAGGAGGAACGGGAAAAACAACATTATCGACTAATTTGGCATCTTTCCTTGCCGAAAACGATAATGTTGTTTTAGTTGATTCAGACGTTGAAGAGCCCAATTCGGGTCTATTTTTGAAAGGCAATTTGATTTCAGAGGAAGAAAAATTTAAAATGATTCCGCAATGGAATAAAAATGCTTGTACACTTTGCGGCGAATGTCAAAAAAACTGCAATTTCCATGCTGTCATACAACTCGGAACAATGATTTTGGTTTTCCCGGAATTGTGTCATTCATGCTATGCCTGTTCAGAATTGTGCCCGACCGATGCCTTGCCGATGATTTCGAAAAAAATCGGCGATTTATCGCATTTCAAAATTAACAAACTCGATTTTATCGAAAGTCGTTTGATTATAGGCGAAGAACAAGCCGTTCCTTTAATCAAGCAAACCATTCAATATGTTAATGCTCATTTCAAAAATCATATCAAAATTTTCGATTCGCCGCCCGGTACCTCCTGCCCGGTTATTGAAACCGTAAAAGATGCCGATTTCGTTATTTTAATTACCGAGCCGACACCTTTTGGCTTAAACGATTTAAAACTTGCCGTTGAAACAGTCGAAGAACTTAATAAAAAATTCGGTGTCGTAATAAACCGATACGGAACAGGAAATAATAAAGTCGAGCAATTTTGCGAAAAACAAAATATACCGATTATTGCAAAAATACCGGACAAACGGGAAATTGCCGAATTATATTCAAAAGGAAAATTACTTTATAAAAAAATACCGGAAGTTGCCGAAGAATTAAAAAAAATAAAAAAATTTTTGTTTAATGAAGTGAAAGGAGGCAGGAAATGAAAGAAATCGTAATTATTTCCGGAAAAGGCGGAACGGGAAAAACATCCGTAACCGCATCATTTGCAGTGTTGGGCGGAAAAGATGTAATTGTCGCCGATTGCGATGTTGATGCTGCCGACATGCACATTCTTATGAATCCTGATTATGAATTTTCGGAAGAATTTTTCAGCGGCGAACTTGCCCTTATTCAACAAGAAGATTGCATTCAATGCGGCGAATGCAAAAATGTTTGCCGATTCGATGCAATTGATATCGTAAACGAAAAATATATTGTAAATCCCTTAAACTGCGAAGGTTGCGGATACTGTTCCAAGATTTGCCCGACCCACACAATTCTTAATATTGATTTGAATGTCGGGAATTGGTATATCTCAAACATAAAAACCGGCAGCAAAATGGTTCATGCAAAACTGGCAACAGGTGCCGATAATTCCGGAAAATTAGTGGCACAGGTAAAAAATAAAGCCAAAGAGCTCGCCGAAAAATTAAATAAGAAATATATAATTGTTGACGGCTCGCCCGGTGTAGGTTGCCCCGTAGTATCATCACTTTCGGGTGCTTCTTACGTTGTCTTGGTTACCGAACCCACCGTTTCGGGTTTGCACGATTTAAAACGAGTGTACGAATTGGTGAAAAAATTCAACCTGAAAGCCGGTTGTATTATCAATAAATTTGATTTAAATAAAAATGTTTCCGATAAAATTGAGCAATTTTTATCTGCCGAAAATATTGATAAGCTTGCAAAGCTGCCTTATGATAAAATATTTACCGAAGCAATGACCGAAGGTGTAACAGTTGTTGAATATATAGACAGCAGAAGTAAAACAACAATAAAAAATACTTGGGAAAAAATAATTGAAATTATAAATTAAAATAACTGAAAATGAAAATTGCATTCACTACAAAAGGAAAAGATTGGGACTCAATGATGGATCCGCGTTTCGGAAGAACCGAGTTTTTTCTTGTTTATGACGATGAAACAAACAAAATAAATTATGTTGATAACAGCGATTCAACACAAGAAGCACACGGAGCAGGACCCAAAACCGCCCAAAAATTATTTGATTTACAAGCCGATATATTAATTACCGGAAACGGACCCGGAGGAAATGCCGCAACCGTTTTAAAACAAGCAGGTTTGAAAATATTTACCGGTGCAGGCGAAATGACCGTAAAACAAGCTTATGAAGCATATAAACAAGGAGAACTGAACATATTTTCTTAAAATAATCCGATTTTTGTTTCCGAATTATGAAAATATGCGGTAACTTGTATATGTTTAAAATATATTCATAAAAAAAGGAGGAATTATTATGAAAAATTTACTGAATTTGTATGATGATTTGAATTGGGAAAATGCCGACGAATATTACGAAGGAACCTTGCGAAAAGTTTTAAGAGACGACAACGGAGCAAAAACCGTTTTATTAAAATTACCTGCCGGATTTTATATGGCTCCGCACTCTCATATTACCGCAGAGCAACATTTTGTGCTTGAAGGCGAATACGAAAGTAACGGCAAAAAAATTCCGAAAGGTTCTTTTCAAATTTTTTCGGAAGGCGACGAACACGGTCCTTTCAAATCGGAAAAAGGTGCTTTAATTCTTGTAATTTGGGACCCCGTAAAATAAATATCTGTGTTACATATCAACTTAAAATTAATACGCTGACTGTTTATCAAGAATGTTTTATTTTAAAGACAGACTGTAAATATGATATTTTCGGAGTTATTTAATACATTTAAACACGCTTTGGTTATTACCGGATTTGTGTTTACCATGATGCTTGCAATTGAATACATCAATGTTCAGACAAAAGGGTTATGGCGAAAAACAATTTCGACAAACAAATTTAAACAATATCTGTTTTCCGCATTTCTCGGAGCAATTCCCGGTTGCCTCGGTGCATTTACCGCCGTTACCATGTTTACACACAGAATGTTATCGCTCGGAGCAATCGTTGCAACCATGATTGCTACAAGCGGCGATGAAGCATTTGTAATGTTTGCAATGTTCCCCGTAAAAGCTGCTTTTTTAACGCTTATAATTTTTTTAATCGGTATTTTTGCCGGTTGGCTGACCGATAAATTCATTGAACCCGAAAAATTTATTTTTAAAAACAATAAACTCGGATTTGCTCTGCATAAAGAAGAAAAATGTGTTTGTTTTAATAAAAAAACTATTCTTCCACAGCTGTTAAAGCCGTCTTTACACCGAATCGTATTGTTTATTTTATTAACCGGATTAATAGTCGGAATTTTAACCGGAATTTTAGCCGAAAATTCAAAAGAATGGGTAAAAATCACCCTTTTACTGACTGCCGGATTTTCATTATTCATCGTTTTCAGCGTTCCCGACCATTTTATACAAAAACATCTTTGGGAACATGTCGTAAAAGTACATCTTCCAAAAATATTTTTATGGACATTCGGAACCCTGTTTTTTATGGCTGTTTTAATGAATTATATTGATGTCGAAACTTGGATGTCAAAAAATATGTATATTGTTTTATTAATTGCCGTTTTAATCGGAATTATCCCCGAATCCGGACCGCATCTGATTTTTGTTACATTATTTGCATCCGGAAATATCCCTTTCGGTATTTTGCTTGCAAGCTCAATTTCACAAGACGGACACGGCATGTTGCCCATGTTGGCGGAAAACAGAAAAGCATTTCTAATCGTTAAATTAATTAATATTTCTGTTGCTTTACTATTCGGATTTGCCGTTTTATCAGCAGGTTTTTAATTTTATATAATTTTAAATAATTAATAATGAATACATTAAGAAATAAATTTATAATGGCTCCCGTAAAACTCGGGTATTGCGACAAGCCGGGTTTTGTTAACCAAAAACACATAGATTTTTATAATGTACGAAGTAAGCATATCGGTGCAATTACAATCGAACCTTTATATATGGATGCCGGCTTACGTGAAATTCCCACACAATTGGGTATTGACAACAACGATAAAATGCACGGATTGAAAGATTTAACCAATCTGATTTACGCTAACGGTGCAAAATCAATTGCACATTTAAACCATCCCGGCAGAATGGCAAATCCGAAAATACCCGGCAATTATTGGTGGTCGTCAACCGACAAAGCATGCGAAAACGGAGGCAAAGTTCCCGAAAAAATGAACAGGAAAATGATGAATAAAGTAATTGATATGTTCGTTGAAAGTGCACAAAGAGCCGTTGCTTCGGGCTTCGACATGATTGAAATTCAATTCGGACACGGTTATTTGCTTGCCCAATTTATTTCTCCCGCCGTAAACGACAGAACCGACGAATACGGAGGTTCTTTTGAAAACAGAATAAAATTTCCGCTCGAACTTGCAACAACTGTCAGAAAAGCAATTGACGTGCCCCTTATTGCAAGAATAAGCGGCGATGAAATAATTCCGAACGGTTTTCATATTCCAGAAATGATTAAATTTACCGAAAAATTGGAAACCATAGGATTTGATGCCGTTCATGTTTCCGCCGGTTCGGTATGTTCAACTCCGCCTTGGTTTTTTCAACACATGTTTATCCCGAAAGGAAAAACTTGGGAAACGGCGGAAAAAATAAAAAAAGAACTTTCGATACCGGTTATTTTTGTCGGACAAATAAATACAAAAGAAGATATTCAATTGCTTGAAGATAAGTATAATGCAGAATATATTGCCGTAGGAAGAGCATTAGTTGCCGACGAAAATTTTATCGGAAAATATTTAAATAAAGTTGAAGGAACTATCCGCCCGTGTTTGGCTTGTGCCGAAGGATGCCTCGGAGGCGTAAAACAAGGCAAAGGTTTGGGATGTGTTGTTAATCCTCTGGTTAATACAAATTTACTGAAAGTAACTAAAACGGATAAACCGAAAAAATATGCCGTTATCGGAGGCGGCTTGGCAGGGATGCAATCGGCAATTACCCTTTCGGAAAGAGGACATAAAGTCGATTTGTACGAAAAAAATACACTCGGCGGGCAATTTAATTTAGCATATTTACCGCCTCACAAACAAAGTTTAAAACGAATTATCGATTATTATATCAAAGAAATTTCCGAAAAAAATATCAATATTATAAAAAAAGAAGCCCTGAAACCCGATTTGTTAAGCGAAAATTACGACGGTATTATTATGGCTTCGGGTGCAATTCCGAATATTCCCCGAATAAAAGGTTTAAATGAATATTATTGGACAGAATTTTTGGAAGACGAACACTTACCCGTAAATAAAAATGTTTTGGTAATTGGCGGCGGCTTAATCGGAATTGAAATTGCTTCAAAACTTGTTGATAACAACAATAAAGTTTATATTGTCGAAATGCTTGATGAAATTGCAAGAGGAATGGAAATGATTGAAAAATCCTTAACAATAAAAAAATTAAAAGAGAAAAAAACGAAAATTATAACAGGACATACCGTTGTTGAAATCAAAGGGAAAACCGTAATTCTTGAAGGCAACGAAGGACAAAAAAACATCAATGGTATCGACAAAATTGTTGTTGCCGTAGGAATGAAAAGCTATGTTCCGTTTAAAAAAGCGGGAAACATTCCTGTTTACATCATCGGAGATGCCCGAAAACCGGGGAAAGCTCAAGAAGCTATACACAGTGCTTATGAATCGGCAATTAACATTTAACAGAAAAAATATGGGTTTAAGATTTGCTTTTGCAGTTAACGAACAAGGTGATTTTCAAAATAAACATTTCGGTGATGCCGATAAATATATCATCTACGAATACGATTCAAAACGATTGGTTTTTATTGATGAAATTGAAAACACTAAAAGAGATATTGATGAAGAAACAAAACACGGTTCAAAAATAAAAGGTCGGGAAATAACGAAATATCTTAAAAAATTTGATGTTAAAGTATTGATTTCTCTGCAATTCGGCAAAAATATAAATATTATAAATAAAAAATTTATTCCGATAATTGTTTTAAATTCCGATATTAATAATACCTTGAAAATTTTAGAAAAAAATATGATTCAAATACATGAAGAAGTCAAAAATAAAGATACAAATTTCGAACTTTTTAAAATTTCAAACGAAATATTAACAAAATATTCAGATAATTAACGATGAAAACCAAAGAAGATATTTACAAAAGCATTGAGCATGTTATGCATCCGGCTATTAATTTTTCACTCGTAAAATTAGGTATCGTAAGAGATATTATTTTTGAAAACAATACGGCAAAAGTGATTTTTGCATTGCCTTTTCCGAATATTCCGATACTGCACGATTTAATATTTTCGGTTTCTCAACCGATTTTAAATATGGGTGTAAAATTTGAATATGAAACAGTATTGATGACAGAAGGAGAAAAAGCTCGTTTTATGCAAATGGAAACCGAAGGATGGAAAGGTCTTTAATTATATTACGGTTAAAATGAAACTGACAATACTTACGGAAAATACAGCCGGAGAATATTTTTCAGCCGAACACGGCTTATCCTATTTTATAGAATACGACAATAAAAAAATACTTTTTGATACCGGAGCAAGCGATGTATTTTTGAAAAATGCCGAAAAATTAAATATTAATCTTAACGATACGGATGTAATTATTTTAAGCCACGGGCATTGGGACCACGGCAACGGATTAAAATACATTGAAAACAAACCCTTAATATGCCATCCCGATGTTTTTGCGAAACGTTTCCGGAAAGGCGAAAATAAAAATATCGGTTTGGAATTAAGCTTTGAAGAATTAAAAAATAAATTTTCAATAACTGAAAGCAAAACACCTTATTATATTACCGAAAAAATTATTTTTCTCGGTGAAATTCCGAGATTAACTAATTTTGAAGCCCAAACAACCGCTTTTGTTCGTGAAACCGGAGAGGATGATTTTGTTCCGGATGATACCGCATTGGCAATAATAAAAAATAATGAATTAATAATTGTATCGGCATGCTCACATTCAGGCATTTGCAATATTGTTGAATATGCAAAGAAAATCACGGGTATCAACACCGTAAAAGCTGTTATAGGCGGTTTTCATCTGAAAATTCAAAATAAGCAAACACTTAAAACTGTCGAATATTTTAAGAAGAATAAAGTCGAAAATTTATTACCTTCACATTGTACTCAACTTCCGGCTTTGACCCTATTTTATAACGAATTTAAAATTCAACAAGTTAAAACGGGAATGATTTTTAATTTTTAAATTTTACACATGAAGAATAAAAAAACAAAAATCGGAATTATTATTTGCGACAGATATCGCAATTGTGCCGGAGGCAAATGTTTCAGAGCATTGCAAAACCGAGACGGAGCTTTTGATATTTACGGGAAAAATGAAGAAGTCGAATTAGTCGGCTATACAAATTGCGGCGGTTGCCCCGGCGGAAATATTGAATATGCACCCGAAGAAATGAAAAAAAACGGAGCCGAAATTATCCATCTCGCAACCGGATTTGTTGTCGGCTATCCGCCTTGCCCGTATATTGATGATTTTAAGGCGGTTATTAAAGAAAAATACAATATGAAAGTGATTATAGGAACACATCCGATACCGCAAAAATATTTAGATATTCACAAAAAAATCGGAACGTGGGACTCAACCGCTTGGCAGGAAAAAATAAAACCGACAACGGCTGACGAAAAAACACGTATTGATTATAACTAAAATACGCAAGCCCGTAACTAAAACCTCAATTTTAATTAAAAATGTATAAATATCTGTTCGGTCCGGTGCCTTCACGTCGATTGGGAATGTCCTTGGGCGTAGATTTAGTGCCGCATAAAGTATGCACACTCGATTGTGTTTATTGCGAATGCGGTGCTTCGACAAAATTAACGCTCGAAAGAAAAGAATATATTCTCTTCGATAAAGTTGTAAATGAATTAAAAGACTTTTTCTCAAAAAATCCCGACCCTGATTATATTACTTTTTCGGGCTCCGGCGAACCGACCTTAAATTCTCGTATCGGTGATGTTTTGAATTTTATTAAGAAAATTAAACCTGAAATTCCGGTTGCCGTATTAACAAACGGCACACTACTTTCCGACGAGACGGTAAGAAATGAAATTATAAATGCCGATGTTGTATTACCCTCGTTGGATGCTGCCGTGCAAAGTTCGTTTAATAAAATTAACAGACCTGCACAAACTATTTATATTCAAAACTATATTCAAGGAATTGAAAAATTTTCAACTATTTTTAAAGGTGAAATCTGGCTTGAAATATTAATTATTCCCGGATTTAACGACAGTAAAGAAAATATAGATGCCCTTAAAACGGCAATAAAAAGAATTAAACCCGATAAAGTTCAACTGAATACTTTGGACAGACCCGGCACCGTTTCCGAATTGCAAGCCGCAACCGGAGAACAACTTCAAAAAATTATTGATTACTGGCAACTCAATAATGTTGAAATTATAGCATCCGTTCCCGAACGGCAAAAAGTAAATTCATATCGTAAAGATATTGAAACCGCAATTCTCGAAACCATAGCACGAAGACCGTGCACACTTGACGATTTACATAAAATTCTCGGAATTCATATTAACGAAATTAATAAATATCTCGGTGTTCTTGAGGAACAAAAAAAAATTAAAAATATTCGTTTGGAAAGAGGGGTATTTTATCAAATAAATAACTGTCAATAATCAATTTATAACGGTTAAATCGGTAATTATTTTAAATTCTCTGTATTCATTAATTCTTGGGTCAAAAAGTTCTGTTACTGAATATTTAATTTCAACATGTTTTCCTGCTAATGACATATAGTTTTCTTGTAAATCAGTATCAGTCTTAATAAATGTAAGTCAATAATATTTATTGAAATGTTTTTATTTAAAATTTCGGTACTAAAAAAATCTAAGGAATCTGTGTAGTCTGTGTGAGGAAATTTTTTATCTTTGAAAGAAAAATAATGAAACAGAACGAATTATCCGAACAATATAAAAAAACAGTTTTAACATTAAGAAGAGCCATCGGGATTTTGGGGATTTTGCTGCCGACGATTGTTGCCGTCGGAGCTGTTACTTTAGGAGATTGTACGAGTATTCAAAAATCAATAAGTGTATATTACAATACCGTAATGCGAAATGTTCTCATAAGTATCTTATCTGCACTCGCATTTTTTATGTTTGCATACAGGGGCTACGACTACAAAGACAGAATTGTCGGAATATTAACATTTATTTTTGCTCTCGGCATTGCATTTTTTCCGCCTGCCGGAGAAATGATAATTAATTGCGACTATATTATTCCGCAACTTCAACGCCCCGGTTGGGTAAGATTTGTACACCTTGCTTCGGCGATGCTGTTTTTTATTACACTTTCTGTTAATTCGTTCTTCTTATTTACCCGAACAGACAGCAAAAATGTAATTTTTACACCCGAAAAGAAAAAAAGAAATATTCTTTACAGAACTTGCGGTTTAGTTATATTCGGAAGCTTAATTCTGATTACCGTTTGGATGTGGTTTTTTGAAAATAAATATCCCGAACTTGAAAAATATCACCCCGTTTTTTGGCTTGAAACACTTGCCCTTGCGGCATTCGGCATTTCTTGGCTCGTAAAAGGAGAAGTTGCTTTAAAAGATAAAAATCAGATTTAATCTTTAAAAATAAAGTAAACGGCTAACACCAAAAATACAAAGCCGATTAAATGATTTAATTTTAATTCTTGATTTTTAAAAAAGATAACAGAGAAAACCGTAAAAACCGTGAGCGTTATAACTTCCTGTATAACTTTTAGTTGCATCAAATTGAAAGGTCCTCCGTTTCCTTTATATCCTATCCGATTTGCCGGAACCTGAAAAAAATATTCAAATAAAGCCAAACCCCAACTTATTAAAATTATAGAAATTAAGCCCAATTTTTTAAACCAATCCCATTCCGAAAATTTTAAATGTCCGTACCAAGCAAAAGTCATAAAAGTATTCGATAAAATTAATAAACCGATAGTTGCCAATGCCTTCATAATATCATTTTTAAATTGCAAAGATGCAATATTTCATAATAAAAATCGGGAAATATTTAGTATTTTTGTTGTTTATTTTTAGTATAAAAAATGTCGAAAATTATAACAGTTATACAAAATCACAAAAATCTCGGATTTATAATAAAACCCTATTTTTATAATGAAACCGAACACTTTATCGAAGTTACGGAAGCAGCGGATATTGATGTTCTCAAAAAATACGACAAGCTTTCGGAAAATGAAACGAACATAATTAAATCTTGCGATGCGTATTCCGACAAAAATTTGACTAAAATTTTCGGAAGAAAACAAAAATCTCGCGAATTTTTTAATTCACTTACAAAAGACGATATTGAGAAACGAATTCGACCGTTTATCGAAAAAATATCGGTAAACTTGATTGATAAAATTGCCGAAAATAATATCAAACTGTATTTTAAAAAAGACAAATTCACTACTTTATACGAAGAAGAATTACTCAATATACAAACCGAGCCGGCAAAAACCGTTTTCAATATAGAAAAAACCGAAGACGGCACAAAATATTACCTCTCAATAAAACATAACAGTAAGCATATCAGCTTATTCCAAAAATCAGCTTACATTCTTACCAATAAACCCTGCCGTTTGATTCTTGATAATAATTTATATTTTTTTGATGACATCGACGGCAAAAAATTGCTGCCTTTTTTCAAAAAAGAGCATATCTTAATTCCCCGTTCTTTTGAAAAAAAATGGTTTGAAACATTTGCCCTCAATGCCATGAAAAAATTTACCGTAAATCCCGTCGGATTTTCCGTAAAAGAAATTACTCCCCCTCTTAAAGCCGTACTTTCCGCCGAAAAAGACTGGAAAGGCGAATATGCTTTTTTACTCTTTTTTTATTACGAAAAAACAACATATCAATACGGCATAAACTACGACACCAAAATTGAATTTAATTTTGATAATTTCGAATTTATAAAAAACACACGCAATAAGAATGCGGAAAACAACTTAATTGCCGGAATAAAAAAATTAGGACTGAAAGAACACAACGAAGGAATATTGAAAATTAATTTTTCGGAAAAAAACATTGAAAAACAACACCATAAAACTATTCTTTGGCTGAAAGAACATACGGAACAACTCGAGAAAATCGGTTTAGAGCTGAAACAAAACTTTTTTAAAAAAGAATATTTTACCGAAAAAATCAGTTTGAATTTACATACCGAAAATAAAAAAGATTGGTTTGATATTTACGGTACGGCTGTATTCGGGAAATTTAAAATCCCGTTTATTAAGCTGAAAAACAATATTTTAAGCGGTAACAGAGAGTTTGTCTTGCCGGATAAAAGTATTGCCATAATTCCCGAAGAATGGTTTGCAAAATACAGCGAACTGTTTATGTTCGGTGAAAATAAAAACGAAAATCTTAAAATAAGTAAAACGCATTTTAATACGCTCGAACTTGCCGGAATAAAAGCCGTTGACAATGAATTTAAAAATAATATCGCAAAACTTCTGAACTATAAAAAATACAAAGTAAGTATTCCCGATAACATTAAAGCCGAATTACGCCCGTATCAAAAAGAAGGTTTTAAAATAATGCGATTTTTGCGAGATGCCGAATTCGGTGTTTGTCTCGCAGACGATATGGGCTTGGGTAAAACTTTGCAAACAATTACGCTTCTGCAAGATACAATAAACGAACGAAAAAAAAACAACAATAATTTTACCGGCAAAAGAAAGAACACAGAACAATTAAGCATTTTTAATACCGAAAACACAAAACAGGAATATAGCAGAAAAGCAAGTTTAATAATTATGCCTGTTTCACTTATTCACAATTGGGATAATGAATTACGAAAATTTGCTCCCGAATTGAAAGTACTGAAATACAGAGGTGTAAACCGACAAAAGCACATAAAGAAATTTAATGATTATGATGTTATTCTTGCCGGCTATGCGTCCGTAAGAAACGATATTGAAAAAATAGAAAAATACGAGTTTTTGTATGTTATTTTAGACGAAAGCCAATTTATAAAAAATTCTTCATCAAAAACTTATAAAGCGGTAAGCGAATTAGTTTCGGAATATAAAGCCGTTCTTACCGGAACACCCGTTGAAAACTCATTATCAGACCTTTGGTCGCAAATGAATTTTATTAATAACGGAATGCTCGGAAATGAAGCATTTTTCAAAGAAACTTTCATTAAACCTATTGAAAAAGCAAAAGATGAAATCTCGGAACAAAAATTAAAGTCAATCATAAGTCCGTTTATCATACGAAGGACAAAAAACGAAGTGGCAAAAGATTTGCCCGAACTTACCGAACAAATTATTTATTGTGTACAGCACGAAGAACAGGGAAAAATTTATGAAACCGAAAAATCCAAAATCCGTAACAAATTTCTCGAACTTGAAGAAACCGGACAAAAGCAAAATATTTCCGCCGAAGTATTGGCAGCTTTGATGAAATTAAGACAAATTGCCAATCATCCGGTATTAACGGATAAAAATTATGAAGGAGAGTCGGGAAAATTTAACGAAGTTATAAGAAATCTTGAAAATATTATTTCCGAAAATCATAAAGTGCTTATTTTTTCTTCATTCGTAAAACATTTGCAACTTTTTGCCGATTATCTCGAAAACAACGGAATTAAATATTCCATGCTTACCGGACAAACAAAAAACAGAGAAGATGCAATTTCGGAATTTCAAAATAAGGAAGAAAACAACGTATTTTTGATTTCGATAAAAGCCGGCGGAACGGGATTAAATTTAACCGAAGCCGATTATGTTTTTATTCTTGACCCGTGGTGGAATCCCGCCGTTGAAAAACAAGCCGTAAACCGTGCTCACAGAATTGGGCAAAAACGCAAAGTTATGGTATATAAATACATTACGGAAAATACCGTTGAAGAAAAAATTCTAAATCTTCAAAAATCAAAATCAAAATTGGCAGATTCAATTATTTCATCCGAAAACCGATTAGGTAAACTAACGGAAGAAATGCTTGCCGCTTTGTTGGACATATAAATTCCTGAAATGTTAAAAAACATTTAATTTTACACATCTGTAATACACTTATTTACTGAAACATACACAACAAAACACTTTTATAAGTCAAAAATAAAGCTATCTTATATGCTATTAACCAAACTTATACTAAATTTGCAGATTGAAATAAAATTTGAAATTAATTAAACAAAAATATCATGGCAGAGAAAAAATTTATTACCTGCGAAGGTAATCATGCAGCAGCTCATGTTGCATACTTATTCAGCGAAGTAGCTGCTATATACCCGATTACACCTTCATCGGACATGGCGGAATATGTGGACACATGGTCGGCACACGGCAGAAAAAATTTATTCGGACAAACCGTAAGCGTTACCGAAATGCAATCGGAAGGCGGAGCTTCGGGTGCCGTACACGGTGCCTTGCAAGGCGGTGCTTTAACTTCAACCTTTACGGCATCACAAGGTTTACTTTTGATGATTCCGAATATGTACAAAATTGCCGGCGAATTATTGCCCGGCGTATTTCACGTTGCAGCCAGAAGTATTGCCGCACAAGCACTCTCAATCTTCGGCGACCACAGTGATGTAATGGCAACCCGACAAACAGGTTTCGCTATACTCGCAACCGGAAGTGCCCAACAAATTATGGATATTGCTCCCGTTGCACACTTAACGGCGATTAAAACAAGAATCCCCTTTATTCACTTCTTCGACGGTTTCAGAACATCACACGAAATATCAAAAGTAGAAATTCCGAATGAAGATGAATTGAAAAAATTAATTGATACCGATGCCTTACAAAAATTCAGAAACAATGCTTTAACATCCACCGCTCCGGTAACAAGAGGTTCGGCACAAAATCCGGATATCTTTTTCCAAGCACGCGAAGCATCGGATATTTTTTACGACCCGATTGCTGACACTGTTGCCGGATATATGAAAGAAATTACGCGTATAACCGGCAGACCGTATGCACCTTTCAACTATTTCGGTGCAAAAGATGCCGAACATATTATCGTTGCCATGGGTTCAGTTACCCAAACAATTAAAGAACTTGTCGAAAACTTAAATGCAAAAGGCAAAAAAGTAGGCGTAATGGTGGTTCACCTGTATCGCCCGTTCTCGGCAAAATATTTTATGAATGCACTGCCCGAAACCGTTAAAAAAATTACGGTTCTCGACCGAACAAAAGAACCCGGTTCAAACGGTGAACCGCTTTATCTTGATGTTGTCGAATTATTTAAGGGAAAAAACGACGCTCCCGAAATTTTAGCCGGTCGTTACGGTTTAAGTTCAAAAGATACAACTCCGGCAATGATGCTTTCCGTTTTTGAAAATATGGAAAGAAACGAACCGAAAGACCACTTTACGGTAGGAATCGTTGATGACGTAAAATTCAGTAACTTACCGATTTTACCGGAAATAAGTACCGTACCGGAAGGAACTTTTGAAGGTAAATTTTACGGTCTCGGTGCCGACGGAACCGTAGGTGCCAATAAAAATTCCATAAAAATTATCGGCGATTCAACCGATAAATACGTACAAGGTTATTTTGCCTACGACTCAAAAAAATCTGGCGGTATTACAATTTCGCACTTACGTTTCGGCGATAAAATTATCCGCTCAACCTATCTTGTAAAACAACCCGATTTTGTCGCTTGTTCAAATCCGGCATATCTTTATAAATATGATATGCTCGAAGGCATAAAAGAAGGCGGTTCATTCCTTTTAAACAGTACTTGGAGTGTTGAAGACACAAAAAATCGACTGCCCGACGGTTACAAAAAAGTAATGGCAGAAAAAAATATCAATTTCTATATTATTAATGCAACAAAAATTGCTCACGAAATCGGTTTGGGTAACCGAACCAATACCATTATGCAATCGGCATTTTTTAAAGTATCGGAAGTTATTCCTTACGATTTTGCCGTTGAGCAAATGAAAAATGCCATTAAAAAAACCTACGGCAAAAAAGGCGATAAAATCGTAAATATGAATTACGAAGCCGTTGACCAAGGCGGTAAAGCAATTACAAAAATAGAAATTCCTTCGGAATGGAAATCACTGAACGGAGAATTGAAATTCGGTGTTGAAAGAGGTGATGATGTTCCTGATTATGTGAAAAAAATTATGGATCCGATAAATGCGTTGAAAGGCGACGAACTTCCGGTAAGCGTATTTAAAGGAATTGAAGACGGCACCATGCCCGCCGGTACGGCACAATATGAAAAAAGAG
>CAZCPV010000001.1:0-38604 GCA_964500765.1 uncultured Draconibacterium sp. | reverse complement strand
GCAATTCCATATTGCCGGTACCTTTAAATTCTTCAAAAATCACTTCATCCATCTTTGAACCGGTATCAATTAATGCTGTTGCTATAATTGTAAGAGAGCCGCCGTTTTCAATATTCCGGGCAGCACCGAAAAAGCGTTTCGGTTTATGCAAAGCACTGGCTTCCACACCGCCGGAAAGCACTTTCCCGGATGACGGAGAAACCGTATTGTAAGCTCTTGCCAAACGGGTAATTGAATCGAGTAATATTACGACATCGTGTCCGGATTCGACCAAACGTTTTGCTTTTTGAATAACCATTTCGGAAACTTTTACGTGCCTGTCAGCCGGTTCGTCGAAAGTGGAAGCCACAACTTCGGCATTTACGCTTCGTTCCATGTCGGTAACCTCTTCCGGTCGCTCATCGATTAATAAAATAATCATGTACACTTCCGGATGATTGGCAGCTATCGCATTGGCAATTTCTTTAAGCAAAACTGTTTTTCCTGTTTTAGGTTGTGCTACTATCAAACCTCTTTGTCCCTTTCCGAGAGGCGAAAATAAATCGATAATACGTGTGGATGTTGATGATGATTTATCGGTAATATTAAATTTTTCATTCGGAAAAAGCGGCGTAAGATGCTCGAAATGAATTCGGTCTCTTATATCTTCCGGCTTATGACCGTTAATCTGGTCAATTTTTATTAAAGGAAAATATTTTTCGCTGTCTTTAGGCGGTCTTATTTGTCCTCTTATCGTATCTCCGGTTTTTAAACCGAAAAGTTTAATTTGCGATTGCGATACATAAATATCATCGGGTGAATTAAAATAATTATAATCCGACGAACGCAAAAATCCGTATCCGTCGGGCATTATTTCCAGTACACCGGTACTTTGAATAATAGCATCAAATTCAAATTTTGAATTAAAGCCCTTATTTTTTTCATAATTTTCTTCATTTTTTTTCTTATACGGATTTTGATGTGATGAAGAATTTGTATTTTGATTAGCGGAACGTTTTTCAAACGGTCGATTCTTTGTTTCACTTATTCCGTTTGATTTAGGTCTGTTTTTATCGTAAGGTTTGTTTTCTCTTTTTTGTCTGTCAATTTTCTGCTTATTATCGGTTCTTTTTTCAGTTTCAGAAGATTTTTTATTGTCAGTAATTACCTTTTTCTGAACTTGTTTTTTTGAGGTATTTTTGTTCTTTTCGGATACATTTTCAGTATCTGTATGTTTTTTTTCAATTACAGATTTTTCTTCAGAAACAGGATTATATTTTTTTTGTTTTTTATTGATTTGTGAATCAATCGGTTTAGATTTTGGTTTATGTTCTGTCTTTTTTGTCGGAGAGCTTGATTTTGCACCTTTAATAGCTGCTTGATCTAATATTTCGTATATTAAATCTTGTTTTTTGTATTTCTCAACACGTTTAATGCCAAGTTCTTTTGCGATATTTCGCAAATCTAATACCTTCATTTTCTGAAGTTCCAGAATGTCGTACATGTATTTTTTTTATTTAGTTAAATAATATGAAGTTTTTTAAAATAATATCTACAGTTGAGCACTGTATTTTTTATATCATAAAGAGATAGTTATCGAAGTAATTATATTATATTTTGAGAAATTGAATTATAAGAATCGATTATAAGTCATCGATATATTTTGATAATGCAAGTATAAGTATAAAGTTTTAAACGAAAAAACAAATATGCTTTTTTTCATGCAACATCCGACTATTATTATTATTATTCATTGATTAACAATATGATATAACTGTAAAATAAAATTCATAATTTCTTTTAATAATATGTAAATTTGGCATTTTTTGAAACAAAACACGAAAATGAAAGAAATTGTAATTGAAATAAGAGCATTTTTAAAGAAAGATTTTAATTTGTTTGCTTATATTTATACAATTTTATTTTTGGCATTTGCTCTGTATTTTAATTATAAATACAGTTTTGAAGACAGAACCGTTAACAGTTATTACGGAAAACCCGTCAGTTTTTTAATTTATACATTATATTATCTTTTACCTTATTTGTTAATACTTATTCCCGTTCTTTTCATAAAGAAAAAACAATATTTATTGAAACAATCCGAATTTTGGATAAAAAGTATTGTTTTTTTCGGAATTTTCGGTGTAATGGTTGCTTTTTGGCAAGTACGATATTTTATTGATTTTTCAAAATTAAATTATTCCGAAAACAATTATGTTCATAATCTTATATTTAATCTGAAACGAATTATTCCTTTTATCATTGTTTTTTATGCCGTTAAAAGAATTTATGATAAAGACATGAATCATTTATACGGATTACGCTGTAAAGGTATGAATTACCGACCTTTTTTTCTTATGTTACTGCTTATGATTCCGTTAATAACGATTGCTTCTTTTCAACCGGATTTTCAACATACCTACCCGCAATATCGATTTTATAATTACAAAGGAGCGTTCGGAATGTCGCCCATACAAAGCGAAGGTATTTTTGAGCTTGCCTACGGGTTGGATTTTGTAAGTATTGAGCTTATGTACAGAGGGGCATTAATTGTAGGTATGGCAAAAATTCTCGGAAGAGAAGCCGTTTTGCCGATGGCGGGTGCTTATGTTATTTTGCATTTCGGAAAACCTGCGGGCGAGGCAATCAGCTCGTTTTTCGGCGGAATGATTTTGGGAATTCATGCTTTGGCGAAGAAAAATATTTTCGGCGGTATCATTATTCATGTAGGAATTGCATATTTTATGGAAATTGCCGCTGTTTTACAACATTATTACGGATAATAAATTAATTTAGCATATAATTATATAATAAAATCACATTATGAGAATTGATATTATTACGGTTTTACCTGAATTACTTGAAAGTCCTTTTAATCATTCAATTATTAAAAGAGCTCAAGATAAAGGAATTGCGGAAATTCACATTCATAATTTACGAGATTTTTGTAAAGATAAACACCGAAGAGTTGATGATTATTCGTTCGGCGGCGATGCCGGAATGGTTATAAAAATAAAACCGGTTGACAATGCTATTAATTTTTTAAAATCGCAACGTAATTATGATGAAATAATATATACATCGCCCGACGGTGAGCCGTATTCGCAAAAAGAAGCCAATATCTTATCCTGTAAAAAAAATATTCTTATTTTATGCGGACATTATAAAGGAATTGACCAAAGGATACGCGACACTTTAATAACAAAAGAAATTTCCGTAGGCGATTATGTTTTAACGGGAGGTGAATTAGCTGCTGCAATAATTACGGACAGCATTATTCGCTTATTGCCCGGAGCCATTTCCGACGAAACTTCGGCATTAACCGATTCGTTTCAAGACAAACTGCTTGCACCGCCTGTTTACACACGACCTGCCGAATATAAAGGTTTGAAAGTTCCCGATGTTCTGCTTTCAGGCAACTTTAAGGAAATTGAAAAATGGAAAATGAAACAATCGCTTGAAAGAACAAAGAAATTACGCCCCGATTTATACGACGATTTAATGAATCAAGAATAAATAAAACAACTGCAATCAGATTAATTTATTTTTTTATAAATTTGTAGTTCTGATATTATACAATGGACACTAAAAAAACAGAAAAATTATACTATACCATCGGTGAGGTTGCCGAAATGTTTGATGTTAATGTTTCGTTAATACGCTATTGGGAAAATCAATTTTCAATTTTAAAACCAAAAAAAAATAAAAAAGGCAACCGATTATTTACACCGAAAGATATTGATAATCTGCACCTTATATATCACCTTGTTAAAGAAAAAAAATTAACCCTGGAAGGAGCAAAACTAAAATTAAAGGAAAACAGAGAAAATACGGTTCAAAATTTTGAAATTGTCAAACGATTGAAAAAAATTAAAAATATGTTAATTGAAATCAGAGATTCTGTATAAAATCGGAGACAAATTATTTTTCGGGTTCAATTACGGCTATCCGTTTTTTCCCGTCAAGTTGAATTTTTAAGGGCTTTTTAAATTCAATGTGTTTAACAAATGTTTTTTGCTCTTCGATTTTTTGTTTGTTCAATAAATCCCAATTAATAAAGCATTTCTCACTTCTATGATTTACAGATATATAAGCAACATTCATCGAGGTTACGTTATGAAAAAAATGCGAACCTGCCGATGCTTCCAAAGGAAAATCTTCCAAACTTGTTTCTACAATTACTTTTGCTTTTGAAATTTGTGTCCAATTTACGGGAATACCAATCCATTTGTCGCGTGTTCCCCATCTTCCCGGTCCGATTAACAAGTATGATTTATTTTGTTTAATCATTTTTCGGTTCAACTCGTCAATTTCGCGTGCAATTTGTTCTGTTTTTGATTTATCGAATATTTCGGGCGACACAAAAATGACATCTTTTATATTTTTAATTTTACCGTTACCCATTGCATTTTCGGAAAATAACAGTGCATTTTCAGGGTTAAAATTCTGTAAATTAACGGTATAGTCTTGTGCACTGCCTATCAATGGTTTTACCTGAAGAAGATATAAGGACGCTTCTCTGTTCTCGTCAAGATTCAAATCAAGAGCAAATTCGATTTCGACGGGCGAGCCCATGGTTTCTTTCATAATATGCAAAATAGTCGAAACGGATTCTGCCAAAGGAATATAATTGTATTTCAGAATATTTGCAAAATTTACAATTCGCGGTCCGTAAGCATCAATTCCGGGATAAATTGCATTATTATCGGCATTAAATGTTGATAAACAATGTTTTATTCTGTCTTTATTGATACGTTCCGCTTCCGTAAGGGGCAAACGTATTAATCCTGCGGTTTCGCCTTTTTTAAAATCTATTTTTTCTTTTGATAAATCGACGGCATAAAATTCGGTTTGTGTATTTTTGAACAAATCTTTTTCGGAATGATTTTGCAGTGTCGGGTGTTTCGGTGAAAACCGATATGCTTTCTCGCCTTCAACGACATAAATTCCCAACCCTACGGCTGCCGTAACAATACCGTCTTCGGGTTGTATTTTCCCGAAAGGGTAGTAATTATACGACTGGGCAGTGCCGCTGATATGCGGGAAATAATAGTTTTCGTATTTATTTCCGACAACTTCCTGAATTACAACTGCCATTTTTTCTTCTTCTATCTCATAATTTACGGCATTGATATAATTTTTTGAAATTTCGGAAAAAACGGATGCAAAAACAAGCTTAATCGCAGTTATGAGTTCCTCTAAACGATGATTTATATCCGGATGATTATTCGGCAAAAGATAAGTTGAAAAAACGCCGGCAAAAGGTTGCATAAGAGAATCTTCGAATAAACCGGATGAACGTACCGCCAGAGGTTTTTTCGTTAATTCGAGAATTTTGAGCAATCGCCTTATCAGTAAAGGACTTAAGTTATTTTTTGAGAACAGTTCAAATAATTCTCCTTTATCAATCGTATTTCCGGCTGTGGTAAATAAGTTATTTTTCTTTAAAAATTCGTCGTATTCATCCGTACCTATTATAAATGTTTTCGGCGTTTTCAGCTTAATACCGGGAATATGTTTATTTATATTAAAATTATATATCAAATTACTGATAAATGCCAATCCTCTGCCTTTTCCTCCGAGTGCTCCGGATGCTAAAATTCCGATATTGCTGTCGTCAATTACCGTAGGGTCGTCAATGCTGATTAATTTTCCTCTGTTTTTTTCAATTTTATTATTTAAAAAAGATTTAATTAAATGCTGTCTTAACTCAGTAATACCTTTAAAATCAGCGATTTTTACCGGTTCTATTTGCTCCGACAAATACAGTTCACCGCGTGCGCGAAGCCACAAAGAGAAATGATTTTTTCCGGCATGATAAGCCAAACTTTCATCACTGATATCGTGCAAACGTCTGTAGAAATCGTCCATATCAACTGCTCTGCCGACCTCTTTTCCTTGTTTATCTCTGAAAATAAAATCTCCGAAACCCAGATTATACATAATAAAATCCATTATATCGGCTAATAAACTGTTGGAATTTTTATCTATAAATTTTGATTTATACTTTGTTTCGGCAAGAAATTTATTTTCTTTATCGGAAGATTGAATTGCCGTAGGAATATTCGGTGTTTTGCTTTTTATGTAACTGATTAAATGGAAACCGGCTTTTCTGTTAATAACTCCGTTTTTGTTGAATTTCACATCGGAAATTACGCTTAAAATATATTTTTTATACTTTTTGTAAATCGAAATTGCTTCTTCATAATTTGTTGCCAATAAAATTTTAGGTCTCAAACGCATTTTCAGAAGTTTTTGCAAATCATCGGTTTTATCCGTATCTTCAATAATGCGTTGCGTTTGTTCCATCACGTTTTTATACAAAAGAGGAATATAGCGTGAATAATACCGTTCGGTGTCTTCAACCAAAAGAATAATTCTTGACAGTCCTGTTTTTGTATCATTTTTAACATTTATTTTATCTTCGTACAATTTTACGATTGACAAAAAAATGCTTGAATCTCCGTTCCAAACAAATATATTTTCTATTCCGGAAAGTTTTTTATAGTTTTTCTTATAGTAGTTTATATCTGCATTATTATTAACAAGCAGATATACAGGGAGTTCAGGATAAATTATTTTAATCTTATCGGCTATTTTAAGCGGTGTTCTTTTATCGATACCCGCCATAATAATTACCAAATCAAAATCGGAATTTTTAAGTTTGTTTAATGCATCTCTGTATGTTAAGGATTTTATAATTTCCGGTGCGGAAGATAAATTCATTTTGTAATAATCACCTCTTACGGCATCATCTAAACGTCCTTCTCTTTCAATGCTCAAAGCATCGTATAAATGAGCCACAAGTAATATTTTTCTTACTCTAAAATTCATGAGTTTATACAAAATATCACTTTTTGAATAAGCCGATTTTAAGATTTCATTGACTATTTTATTATTTTCACTCATAAAAATTTAAAAGGATTGTTATTCTTTTTATCTCTCACTTAAATAATACCAAAGAATCTATATAATTAACGGCAGTTTATATTAATCGTTATTTTCAAAAATTTTATATTTTGTAACATTTTTCTTTATATCGTCAGCTGTTTTCTTAATTTCTTTTAAATCCTCAACAAATTCAGAGCCCTCAGCTTCCGCTTCCTTTTGTACTTCATTTTTTATATCTTCAGCCGCATCTTTAAATTGTTTAATGCCTTTACCTATTGTTCTGGCAATTTCCGGAAGTTTATCGGCACCGAAAAGCAGCAATATTGCCAATGCGATAAAGAAAATTTCGCCGCCGCTGATAAATAAGAGTGTCATAATTAAATTTTTTTCAAATTTAATAAAAAAGCCCTGATAAAAAATCAAGGCCTTTAAATAAAATTAAATAATTTTTATTTTTTCTTCTTTCCTTTCTTTTTGCCGCCGAGATATTCTCTGTTTTTTTGTTTTGAAACCGATTCTACGGTTTTGTGTTTAACCGAATCGTAAACAATCGGTGTAGCAATAAACAAAGATGAATACGTACCGACAACAATACCGATTAACAAGGCAAAAACAAATCCTTGAATGGCTTCTCCTCCGAACATAAAAATTGCCAGCAATACAAGGAAAGTACTCATTGAGGTATTAAATGTTCGACTTAATGTACTGTTTAAGGCATCGTTATACAATATTTTCTTGTCTCTTGTTTTTGAAAATTTCAGATATTCTCTGATACGGTCGAATACAACCACCGTATCGTTTACCGAATAGCCCACTACCGTAAGAATTGCCGCAATAAATGCCTGATTTATTTCCAGAGAAAACGGCATAAAATTGTATAACAGCGAATACAGTCCGATAACAATTAAAACATCATGTGCCAATGCTGCAATAGCACCCAATCCGAATTGCCAATTTCTGAATCGAATAAAGATATACAAGAAAATTGCCAAAAGTGAGAAGAATATTGCCCATAAAGCTGCGATTTTTATATCATCGGCAATGGTCGGTCCTACTTTATGCGAACTTTCTCTGTAGTCACTTAAGAATTTTTCCAATGTTACATCAGGTCCCAATACCGGTTTTAACCCTTCGTATAATTTTTGTTCAACAATATTATCGGCATTTTCCGCTTTATTATTAACCATAAATTTCGTGATAATTTTCACTTGGTCGGAAGTACCGTATGTTTTAACTTCGGGAGCTTCACCGAAAGTAACTTTTAAGTCATTTGCAATATCCTGTGTTTTAACGGGTTTATCAAATTTCACAACAAAGGTTCTTCCGCCTTTAAAATCTACTCCGTAATTTAAACCGTTTGTAAATAATGAAACTAATCCGACAATGATAATTGATGCAGAAATAATATAAAAAATGGTACGTTTCCCGATGAAATCAATCTTCGTATTTTTAAGAGCATTTTTTGTAAATTTGGTATAAAACTCGGTTTTTTTATTTTTTGCCAAACGAGAAGTAAATACCAAACGTGTAATAAAAATAGCTGAAAATAAAGAAGTTAAAATACCGATAATTAAAGTAGTAGCAAATCCTTTAATCGGACCGTGTCCGAAAATAAATAATATAATACCCGTGATTAAGGTTGTTAAGTTCGAGTCGATAATAGCGGAATACGCATTTTTATAACCGTCTTGTACGGCTAATTTTAACCCTTTCCCAAGAGCTAATTCTTCCTTTATACGCTCATAAATAAGCACATTGGCATCCACCGACATACCGATTGTTAATACGATACCGGCAATACCGGGTAAGGTAAGAACGGCATGTAATGAAGCAAGTACACCGAAAATTAAAAAGATATTTGCAATTAATGCAATATCGGCAATATAACCGGCAGTCTTATAAAAGAATACCATATATATTAAAATCAAAATAAAGGCAAATATAAACGAAGCCATTCCGTGATTGACAGCTTGTTGACCCAATGAAGGCCCTACCACTTGTTCTTCAATAATTAATGCCGGAGCTTGCAATTTACCTGATTTCAAAATGTTTGAAAGGTCTTTTGCTTCTTCCTGTGTAAAATGTCCGGAAATTGAAGAACTTCCGCCTCTGATTTCAGAATTTACAACAGGATAAGAATACACATAATCGTCCAAAACAATAGCGATTTGTCTGCCTATGTTTTCTTTCGTAATTAATGCCCACTTTCCTGCACCTTCGGCATTCATAGTCATAGAAACTTCCCATTCGCCCGAAACAGGGTCGGTTTGAGTTCTTGCATTTACTACCACATCTCCTTCCAATGCAGGTTTTCCGGCTCTTTTAGCTTTTAATGCAATTAACTTAAAAAGTTCACCTTTTTCATCAAAAGGTTTCACTTCCCATTTTAACCGTAATTCTTTCGGGAAAATTGATTTAATTTGTTTCATTTTTAAGATTGCATTAACCTCAGCGGTATCTTTCATATGAGCAAAACCTACTGCCGCAGAATTAATCGGCTGATTTCTTTTATCCAAATAAGGAACTAAGACGGCAAATAAAGGGTATTTTTTTTGATACTCATCGAAACCTTCTTTTTTTGTTAATTCATTGTTTGTTTTATCTAACAAGGGATTATCGTTATTTAATGAATCGCCTAATAAACTTTCTTGCAAAGTTGTATCCGTCTTTGTTGTATCAATATTCAAAAGAAGGTCTTCTTTTTTTACGGTATCGTTTCCGGTTGAATCTTTAGAAATTTCTTTTTTAACGGCTCTTAATTCTTTTAACCGTTCGTTTGCTTTCAAGAAATAACTGTAAACTTCAGGATAATAATAAGTTTCCCAGAATTGAAGATTAGCCGTTCCCTGCAAAAGTTTTCTCACACGTTTCGGTTCTTTCACACCCGGAAGTTCAATTAAAATACGTCCGGAATTTCCTTCCAATTTTTGAATTGAGGGTTGAACAACACCGAATTTGTCAATTCTCGAACGAAGAACATTCAATGAGTTATCAATAGCATCGTTTGCTTCTTGTCTTAATACTTTCAGTACCTCGGCATCGGGTGTTCCGTGCTTAATTCTGTCTTTCATACTGTATGTACCGAAAATAGCACTCAATTGAGCATTCGGGTCAATTTCTTTAAATGCTTCATAAAATAAAGTAATAAAGTCGGACTGCGAATTTGCTTGTCGTTCTTTTGCTAATTGTATGGCTTTTCTGAAAGTCGGATTTTGATTATTATCGGATAAATTAACAATCAAATCGGCAACCGAAACTTCCAACATTACATTCATACCGCCTTTTAAGTCAAGACCCAAATTTAATTCTCTGTCTTGGCATTCTTTAAAAGTATATGCCGGAAAAGGATATGCTTTTATTGAGGCAACCGAATCAAGATAATTTCTTTCTTTATTTAAATCGCCTTTTGCATATTCTCGTGCTTGTTTTTTTACTCGCCAAGTAGCATAAGTAAATGATAGTTGATAGATACTTGCAATTGCCAACAATACGGCAAGAAAAGTAATAACTCCTTTGTTTTGCATTGCTTAATCTTCTTTAATTATATATAAGTTTGATTTTCAGGGGTGCAAATATATTGATTTTTTTTAAATACAGAAGTAAAAATAAAGTGCATAATTGAAATTTGCATACAGTTAATTTTAAAGTTTTATTTACAAAATTTTACATAAACACTAATCCACTACTTATCAATACAATACAAAAAGACAGCAAGGAAATAATCTCCGAACTGTCTTTTTAAAATATCTGATAAAAAAATTTAAATAATATTCATATCATCAAGAACATTCATAACTTTTTTAACGGCTTCTGCCGAAACATTTAAAGCGTTCATTTCTTTTTCGTTCAAATCAAGTTCAATGATTTTTTCAATTCCGTTTCTGCCGAGAACAACCGGCACACCGAGATAAATATTGTTCATTCCGTATTCACCGTTAAGCAATGCACAAACGGGGAATGTTCTTTTTTCGTCTTTAACGATTGCTTCAACCATTTGAGCAGCTGCGGCACCGGGAGCATACCATGCGGAAGTTCCCATTAAATTAACCAATTCGCCGCCGCCTTTTTTGGTTCGTTCAACAATTTCATTTAATCGGTCTTCTTTTATATATTGTGTAATAGGAATTCCGTTTACGGTTGTAAATCTGGGCAAAGGAACCATGGTATCGCCGTGTCCGCCGAGCAATAATGCCTGAATATCTTTCGGTGAAGTTCCCATTTCATCGGCTAAGAAAGCACGAAAACGAGCCGTATCTAATATACCCGCCATACCGAAAACTCTGTGAGAAGGAATACCGGCTGTTTTAAAAGCAGCATAACTCATAACATCCAAAGGATTTGAAACAATAATAATAATGGCATTCGGCGATTTTGCCAATGCTTTTGATGTTACGTCATGAACAATCTTTGCATTTGTTGAAATTAAATCGTCTCTCGACATACCGGGTTTTCTCGGTAAACCGGAAGTAATTACGATAACATCCGAATCTTTTGTTTTTTCATAATCATTGGTTGAACCGATTACTTTTGTACTGAACTGATCGATAGCCGAAGTTTCCCACATATCAAGTGCTTTTCCTTCGGAAAGTCCTTCTTTAATGTCAATCAATACAACTTCTTTTACGATGTCTTTCCTTGCAACGGAATAGGCAACTGTGGCACCTACATTTCCGGCACCGATTACTGTAACTTTATCCATGATAAATATTTTTTAGTTTGTTTTTTAAATTTCCGCTAAATTAATTGAAAATTTTTTAGTTAAAACATTTTTCTCAACATATAAATTTAATCTGATAACAATGATTTTTAATAAATGAAATCTTCTGTTAGACCTAAAATCCGCAAGTTACGGTGTGAATAACTTAATAAACAGCAAGTTGCAACAATTACACATCACTATTAATTAACGATTAACGCCGTGATTGTCAACTGTTTAGTTGCAGTACTGCGGAATTAAGGTTAAAACAAATAATTCAATCCGATATACAAACCTTTTGTTCCGTCTTGTTTTTTTGCTGCAATACCGTAATCAACGGCAATAATAAAATTACTGTTAATAACGAAACGAATTCCGCCGCCGTAACCGATATGTAAATTTTCGTCGGCAAATTGCAGGTTTGCAAGTTCCGCAGTCGGCACATTTGTCGTATCAAATTTATAAGGTGATGTAACCATTCCCATATCAACAAAAGCATTTACACCGAGATAAAAATTTTGATTTAAAATAACCGTTTTTAAGAATTTTGAACGCAATTCAAAATTACCGAATGCCACACCGTCGCCTACAATACGATTTCTCAGAACACCTCTTATATTTTTAGCACCGCCGAGTCCGTCCTTTGTTGCTTTGGAATCAATCGCATAAGGTAACATATAAAAAGGCATTTCTCCGGAAATTTTTGTTTGATAACTCAAACGATAAGCAAAAGTAAGTCGGTCGGGAAAGATTGTAAAATACTGTCTGTGAGACAATAATAATCTTGTATAAGCATAATCGTTACCGAGAAAACCGGGAGCCGTAACAACGAGTGCTTCCGACCACATTCCTTTATTGGGATTTGCTTCGTTATCCCGCGTATCATAAACCGCACCTGCTTTTAAAAAAGTTACGTTACCGCCGGTTGCTTGGTCGGCGGGAATAACTCCCCACTGAACGTATTTATCGTATAAAGTTGCCGTATCGGGCAATAAATCAGTATCTTTACCTTCGTTAAGTTTATTTATATCTACGGTTGAAATATTTGCTCTGTAATGGGCAACACCGGCTAACCAACGCAGTTTTTTACCCCAATTTTCAGAAATATCACCTTGAAAATCGGCTTTAATTCTGAATAATTTTCTGGAATGACGATAATACATTCTGGAAATATAATCTGTCCCGTTTGTCAATTCAAAAGCAGAATTATAATTTGCCTGATAACCGTTAAAACCGTAAAAGTTCAATGCCTGTTCCGTCAAATATGAAACATCAAAAGTAACTCTTGTTTTCGGAATTAAGGTCAAAGCATCATAGGTTAATTGATTAATTCCGCTGCCTTTGGTTGTTCGAGACCATTCCAAATACAATGAATGGTTATAATTCGGATAATTACTGCCGTCGCCGTAAAGATACAAATTAACTAATCCTCCGTATTTAAAGCCGGTATCGGCATCGTAGGCAACAACGGGAACACCGCCCATACTGAAACCTGTTTTAACTTTTTCTTTTTTTAAAGAATCGGTTTGAGCAAAAATACTTATTGTCGTAAACAATAAAGCAAATAACAAAGTAAACTTTTTCATATTCGGAAATTTTAATTATTATATATCACAAATCTAAAAAAAATATTTAATTTTTTACATTTTTAATTTAATAAAAAGTAATTTTGAGGATAAACTTTTAAAATTAAACAATTATGAAAAAGCTTTTAAAATTACTTTTGTACCTTATAATTATAATTATCGTTGCATTCGGTTTATTTCTGGTTTATGCAAGTATAAACGACTATAAACCCGAAGAAAAAATTACGTTACTGACTTCAGAAAATCCGGATTTATTAAGCGACACAACGGAATACACTCTGATGCTTTGGAATATAGGATATTGCGGATTAAATAAAGAAATGGATTTTTTCTACGACGGCGGTAAAAATGTAAGACCTTCCGAAGAAAAAGTAAAAGAAAATATACAAGGGGTAAAATCTTTTTTACAAAAGAATCAAAATACCGATTTTATTTTAATTCAAGAAGTTGACAAACATTCTAAACGAAGTTATTACTTTAATGAATTTGATACAATTGCAAATATTTTTCCGGAACGAACATGCGTTTACGGTAAAAATTACGATGTATTTTTTGTCCCTACTCCGCCTGCCGACCCTATGGGAAAAGTTAACGGCGGCTTAATGACCGTCAGCAAATATACTCCCGAAAACTCAACACGTTATTCATTTCCGGGGAATTATTCGTGGCCTACGGGTTTATTTATGCTCGACCGATGTTTTTTGGTAAACCGATACAAACTTACAAACGGGAAAGAACTGCTGATTATAAACACACATAATTCGGCTTATGACGACGGTACGCTTAAAGCACAACAAATGGAATATTTAAAAACATTTTTGAAGGAAGAATATAAAAACGGAAATTATATTGTTGTTGCCGGTGATTGGAATCAATGCCCGCCGAATTTTATACCGAAATTTAAAGAAAATATCATGGACACAGTCGTAAAAACCGATATCCCATCCGATTATTTACCGAAATGGACTTGGTTGTATGACAATACCTTACCTACTAACAGAAGAGTTTCCGCACCTTATAAAAAAGGCAAAACGTTAACAACGGTTATCGACTTTTTGTTATTATCGCCTAATATAAAAGGTGTGTCGGTAAAGAATATTAATGTCGGTTTTAAATTTTCAGACCATCAACCGGTAAAAGCAAAAATGAGATTAAAATAATCGTTCCCTGTGATATAAGTTACACATTTAATATAAAGGTCGATTTAACTTTGCATTAAATTTATTCATTAAAAACTTTATATCATGAAAAAAAATGTAGGAAAAACCGATAAAATTATCAGAATTTTAATTGCCGTTGTTTTAGTTGCTTTATACTTTACGAATGTCGTTACCGGAACACTCGGAATTATATTTTTGGTTGCCGCCGGTATTTCATTGGTAACCGCACTTATAAATTTTTGCGGACTGTATTCCTTATTCGGAATGTCCACTTGCCCGATGAAAAAAGCAAAATCGGAATAAAACTCAAAAAAATGTAAATTTTCGGAGTATTCTTTTTAAGGATACTCTTTTTTTATATATTTGGTAAAAATTTCATTCACTAAAACACAAATATCATGAAACGCGGAAAAAAAACAGTATTGATTTTATTATTTATTATCTTCATTATTTCAATAGCCGGATATATTTTTATTAACAGTATAAAAAATTCAGGAACAGTTGATTACAATAAAAATGTAAGTATAAAAGGATTAAAAAACAAGGTTACCGTTTATCGGGATAAATTCGGAATTCCGCATATAATCGCTGCAAACGAAGACGATTTATACAAAGTAACCGGATATATACAAGCACAAGACCGCATGTGGCAAATGGATTTGTTGCGGAGAGTTACGCAAGGTCGTTTATCCGAGATTTTCGGAAAAGACATGGTTGAAACCGATCTTATTCTTCGTTCGTTAAGAATGCCCGAAAAATCTGATTACGTATTAAGCATCATCAGCCCGGAAATGCTGAAAGCTCTGCAAAATTACGCCGACGGCGTTAATCAATACATCGAAGAAAATAATCTGTCTTTTGAATTTAAAGTTCTCGGTTATAAACCGGAAAAATGGACACCGAAACACTCGTTAAATTTAATCGGATATATGGCTTGGAACCTTGAAACGGGCTGGGGAACCGAATCCATTATGTACAAAATGAAAAATGCCGTAAGTAAGGAAAAATTCAAAGAACTTTTGCCTGATATGTCTCTTCAAAAAACCTTCGTATATCCCGATTTTGATAAAAATCTTCAACTTGATGATTCCGCTTTAACGGCAAATTTGAAAAAAACGGAAAAATTAGCTCCCTCAATTTTCAGAGCAAGTAATAATTGGGTAGTTGCCGGAAAAAAAAGCACAACGGGTAAACCGATTTTTTCCAACGACATGCACCTCGGACTTATGATACCCGGAATTTGGTCGCAAATACACCAACAAATTGACGGAAAATTAGACGTAACCGGTGTCATTCTTCCCGGACAACCGTTTGTAATAGCCGGACACAATGCCGACATTGCCTGGGGAATGACAAATGTAATGCTCGACGGTGCTGATTTTTATATCGAAACAGTAAATCCCGACAATCCGAACCAATATAAATACAATGGCAGTTGGAAAGATATGAAAGTTGAAAAAGAAAAAATTAAAATCAGCGGCGAAGACAATCCCGCAGAAAAAGAAATAAAATACACACACAGAGGACCTGTTATAAGCGGGTTTAAAAATATAAAAGACAAAGTAATTTCGATGCACTGGATAGGCAACGAGCCGAGTAACGAACTAAGAACCATATATTTACTGAACAGAGCTAAAAATTGGAAAGAATTCAGAAACGCATGCAGCAGCTTTAAATCCGTCAGTCAAAATATTGCTTATGCCGACAAAGAAGGAAACATCGGATTACAATGTTGTGCCGGTATTCCGGAAAGAAAAGCTCCCGGTTATTTGTTTTTCCCGGGCGATACAAGTTTGTATGATTGGAATACATTCGTACCGTTTGATTCTTTGCCCTACATCTATAATCCGGAAAACGGTTATGTATTTTCCGCAAATAACCGTACAATCGACAAAAATTATCCGTACTATATCAGCGAATGGTTCGATTTACCAAACAGGGCAAACCGTATAAAACAAATGCTTACGGCAAAAGACAAACTGTCAATTGAGGACTTTAAGAAAATGCAAAACGACCAACATTCCGTTTTAGTTGATGATATGAAACCCGTTATTCTGAAATATATTAACGAAATGACAGATTTAACGCCCGATGAGCAAAAAGCACTTGATTTATTAAAAAATTGGGATAATGTATATTCAAAAGATGAAGTTGCACCGCTTATTTTTGAAGAATTTTATCTTGTTTTGGCAAAAAATATTATTGAAGATGAAACCGGAGAAAAACTTTATAAAGAATTCCAAAAAACAGACTTGCTTACCAATTATCTGATTGACAACACAATAAAAAAAGACGGTTCCTTATGGTGTGATGACGTGAATACCAAAGATAAAGTTGAAACGCTGAAAGATATGGTTCAAAAATCGTTTAAGGAACTGATTCCCGAATTTAAAAAACGAACCGGAAAAATGATAACGGAAACCAAGTGGGGCGATATTCATAAATTAAATTTACAACATCCGCTCGGAAAAAATAAGATGCTTAATTTTGCTTTTAATCTGAACAGAATGCCGCGCGTCGGCGGAAGTTATCATACGGTAAGCCCCTATTCTTATGATTTTAACGACCCGTATCTTGCCAATCACGGGGCATCGCACAGACATATTTACGACTTATCTGATTTTGATAACTCATTGAGTATCATACCGACGGGAGTAAGTGATATTCCTTCGAGCAAGCATTATTGCGACCAAACCGACATGTATATCAAAGGTGAATATCATCCGGATTATATCAGTTTGAAAAAGATTAAAGAAAATGCCGTTTATACAGCCGTATTTTCTCCGGAAGGGAATAAAAAATGACAAAAGATAAACATTTCAAGCATGCCGAACATTAATATTTTAAAAAATAAATACGATTTAGGATTTTTTCCGACCCCTTTGCATTATTTAAAAAATTTATCGAAACAATTTGATTATGATATATATGTAAAACGAGACGACCAAACGGGTTTAGCCACCGGCGGAAATAAAACCCGAAAATTGGAATATCTGATAAAAGATGCACTTGATAAGGGATATGATACCGTAATAACGGCAGGTGCACAGCAATCCAACCATTGCAGACAAACGGCTGCAGCATGTGCAACAACCGGCTTGGAATGTCATCTTTTGTTAAATGCGTACAAACCGGACACATATCAGGGAAATTTATTTTTAGACGATTTGCTCGGGGCACATCTTCATTTTTCGGGCAGCAGCAAAAAAAGCAGAGAAGAAGATTTGAAAGAGCTGAAAACCGGTTTGGAAAAAGAAGGGAAAAAAGTGTATCTTATTCCGGTAGGCGGCTCAAATTTTGTGGGCTCATTGGGCTATGTTTCGGCAATGAAAGAATTAAAAAACCAATTGACGGAACAAAAGTTGAAAATCGATTATATCTTTTTTGCCAGCAGCTCGGGCGGTACACAAAGCGGAATTATGACCGGAAAAATATTATTCGATATTGATACGACATTAATGCCGATTCAAATTGACAAAGAAAAAGATTATACGCTTTCTTTGGAAACCGAAATTCTGAAAATATTGCAGGAAAGTGTCGAAAAATTTAATTTATCCCAAACATTTGATTTAAAAGATATTCCCGTTATAAAAGGTTACAACCTTGCCGAATACGGACAATTAACTAATAATGAGCGATTTGCAGTAAATATTTCAGCAAAAACAGAAGGCATTTTATTAGACCCCGTTTATACCGGAAGGGCATTTTACGGAATGCTTGATATATTAAAAAAACAAAAAATGCCGAAAACTTCGAAAGTATTATTTTGGCATACGGGCGGGTCGGCTGCTTTGTTTAAATATGCCGATGAATTTTAACAAAAAATGCCGTACTTTTAAAGCACGGCATTTTTAATTTTTGAAATACAATTTATTCAACTGTCCAAGTATTACCGCTGTGCAGTAAATCGTCCACATTCTTAATTTTTGAACGCGATTGAACATCTTTTATTTGTTTTTCAAGCAATACTTCGTAAGTAGGAGCTTCAACCGAACGAATTATGCCGAATGCAACCGGAAAACCGTCTGCAACATTCATATTAATCAGTGCCAAATGAATATAGGGCAGTTCCTGATGTGCATCATGAACCAAAATATCATCTTTTGTTATTCCGTTTTCTCCGATTGTAACCACTTTCAGATTTAATCCGTCCAAAACCAAACCTTTATTTTTTTCTTTACCGAAAATCATAGGTTCGCCGTGTTTCAGCCAAAGTTGATTATCATCGCGTGTTTCTTTGGAAGTAATAGCACTGTGAGCACCGTTATTATAAATTACGCAATTTTGCAAAATTTCAACAACCGAAGCACCTTTATGTTTATCGGCTTCTATTAAAATATCAACAGTTTCCGCAACTTTATTATCAATTGTACGAGCAAAAAACTTGCCTCTTGCACCTATTACCAACTCGCCCGGGTGAAAAGGTTGTTCGATAGTTCCGTAAGGAGAAGATTTCGTAATTTGACCGAAAACAGATGTAGGCGAATACTGTCCTTTTGTTAAACCGTAAATTTGATTATTAAACAAAACGATATTCAAATCAATATTACGTCTTATCTCATGTATAAAATGGTTTCCTCCGATTGCCAGACCGTCGCCGTCGCCGGTAATTTGCCAAACGCTTAATTTCGGATTTGCCGTTTTTACGCCGGAAGCAAGTACCCCTGCTCGCCCGTGTATTCCGTGAAAACCGTAAGTATTCATATAATAAGGAAAGCGAGAAGAACAGCCGATACCCGAGATAACGGCATAATCTTCTTTATTGTGGTCTAAAGCAGCCATTGCTTTTTGAACTGCCATCAGAATAGCAATATCGCCGCAACCGGGACACCATCTTATTTCCTGATCGCTTTTAAAATCTTTGAATGTATATTTTGTATCTGCCATGACTATAATTGTTCTAAAATTTGATTAACTTTTTCTTTTATTTCCGTAACCGTTAAAGGCAAACCTTGAATTTTATCATAATATTCGTAATGATTATGCGGATGCATCATTCGTAAATATTTTGCAAATTGTCCGAGGTTCAATTCAAATACAATAATTTCTTTATATTTTGAAAGAACATCATTTGTATTTTTCGGTAAAGGATTTATATAATTAAAATGTGCATGAGCCACTTTTTTTCCGGCTTCGTTCAGTTCTCTTACGGCTGTTGTTAAATGACCGTAGGTACTTCCCCACCCGACAACCAAAACATCGGCATCTTCATTTCCTTCAACTTTAAGTTCGGGAATTTCATCTTGAATAAATTTAATTTTTTCATCCCTTTCAATACTCATAGCTTCATGATTTTCCGGAACATAGGAAACATTACCCGTAACTTCCATTTTTTCCAAACCGCCGATACGGTGTTCAAATCCTTTCATTCCCGGAACAGCCCATTTTCTTACCATTTTTTTATCACGCAAATAAGGCATATATTCTTTCTCATCTTTACCGATAAATTGTGTTTTAATTTCCGGCATATCTTTCATTGCGGGAATTTTCCAAGGTTCGGTTCCGTTGGCAATAAATCCGTCGGTTAATAAAACAACGGGCGTCATATGTTCCAAAGCAATTTTTGCGGCTTCGAAAGCATAATTAAAGCAATTTGAAGGTGTGCTTGCCGCAATAACCGGTACGGGACTTTCGCCGTTTCGTCCGAACAGTGCTTGAAACAAGTCGGATTGTTCGGTTTTTGTGGGTAAGCCGGTTGACGGTCCGCCTCTTTGAACATTTACAACAACCAAAGGGAGTTCCGTAATAACGGCTAAACCGAGTGCTTCACCTTTTAAAGCTAAACCGGGACCGGATGTTGAAGTTGCCGCAAGATGACCTGCAAATGCGGCTCCGATTGATGTTGTAATACCGCCTATTTCATCTTCCGCCTGAAATGCTTTTGCACCGAGGTCTCTTCTTTTTTCAATTTCGACAAGAATTTCGGAAGCCGGGGTAATCGGATAGGAACCCAAGAAAAACGGAAGATTTGCTTTTTCGGCAGCAGCCAACAAACCCCATGAAGTTGCCGTATTTCCGTTAATATTTCTGTATGTCCCTTTTTCGATTGTTGAAGTATGCACTCTGTATGAAGGCATTGCATGAATTGTAACGGCATAATTAAAACCGTCTTTCAATACTTTTTTATTGGCTTCGGCAATTTCGGGTTTTTTGGCAAATTTTGTTTCAAAAAACTTAATTGAATGTTCCATAGGGCGGTCAAAAATGCAATAAACCATACCGAGAGCAAACATATTTTTACTTCGGATCATACTTTTTGCATCTAAACCCGTATCTTTTAAACTTTCTTTGGTTAATGAAGTTATCGGGGCTTCAATAACATTGTAATCGTTATATATTTCTTTTAACTTATCTTCGAGACAACCCGCTTTTGCAAAATTTTTGTCGGTAAACGAATCGGTGTCGATAATAATCGTAGCTCCGTCTTTTGCCCATTTTACATTTGCTTTTAATGCTGCCGGATTCATTGCAACCAAAACATCGGCAAAGTCTCCGGGAGTATCTACTTTTTTTCCGAAATGTAATTGAAAGCCCGAGACACCGCCTACGGTTCCCTGGGGTGCACGTATTTCCGCCGGATAATCCGGGAAAGTTGAAACATCGTCTCCGATGAGTGCCGATGTGTTTGAAAATTGAGTTCCGGTAAGTTGCATTCCGTCACCGGAATCACCGGCAAACTTAATAACAACCTGGTCAACTTCTATTATCTTTTTATCCATGATAATTTATATTGATTTGAAATTTATTTTTATAGCGGACAAATGTAAAAATATAGTTTAAAAAACATCTAAAAATATGTATGTTTTAGAAACTATTTTTAATAACACAATTTATTAAACTCGCAATATTCGCAATTTTTTTGATTTTTTGTCATTTTAAACGGTTCATTTTTATCAAAAATTTCTTCAATTAATTGAATTAAATTCTCTTTAAAATCCGGTAAAATCAGTTGTGTAATATTTTCATCTATATTTATCTTATTCCTTGATTCGTTTATTATTAATTGATCCGAAAAATCCGGTTGATTTATTGAACGAACATAATATAAGGAAGGTTTTATTTTTTTTGACACAAATTCCTGCATATCACTTATAATCAAGGTGTAATATAATGCCTGAAAAGCATGTGAATTCCTGTTTTTATATTCACTGTCAAAAAGATTTTGAACAGAAAGAAGACCTTTCGGTATAGTGCCTGTTTTATAATCAATAATGCGATATATGCCGTTTTTTTCGTCAATTCTGTCAATTATTCCGAATAGTTTTACCTGTTCGCTTTTACTATTAATCTTTACATTTAGTAAAGTATTATAGAGCATCTCTTTTTCCAAAGAAATAATTTTAAAAGGTGCATATTTTTCATCATATTTTAAAATCGACTTTGTATAATTTATCAACACCTCTTTTATAATAAGCATAATACCTTCCTGAACGAAGTTTTTATTATTTTTAAAATTCTCTGTAAAAGCAGCCGATACATAATCATCGATTTTTTTAAATACGGATTGTATGTCTTCTTTCGAAATTAAATTGCCGTTATTTTCAGCACTTATATCATTGTATATTAACTCTAAGGCAGTATGCAAAATCGAACCGAATTCAGCCGGAGTAAAATCATCTTCCGGCTTTTTTGGTTCTTTTATTTCTGCAATATATTTGAAATAAAATTTTAAACTGCATGTTAAATAAGTATTTAAAGAAGAAGCAGAAAATTCTTTATTTTTCTGTTCATTTCCGGATTTAATAATGTATTTGTCCAGTTGTTCAAGAACATTGTCATCTTTTTTTATCTCAATTTGTTGCTTGTTCCGAATAAATATTTCGTCGTTGTAATGACTGTGTGAAATCGTAAAATTACTTTCATACAATAATTGCAAAATAAAACGGCTCATTTCTCCGGAGTTTGAATCACTTACTAAATCATTGTATATCAGTGTAATATTTTCGGAGCGTTGCAATAAGCGATAGAAAAAATAAGCATAAACGGCATCTTGATGTTTTATTACGGGCAAACCGAAAGCAAAACGCAAACTTTGAGAAATAAAGGTCGGCGAACCGGATATTTTCGGCAAATTTCCTTCGTTCATTCCGAGAATAACAATATTTTTAAAATCCAAATTACGCGATTCCATCAAACCCATAATTTGCAAACCTTCGGTTGATTCGCCTTCAAAAGGAATTGTATCGGTTTTCAATATTTGTAACAGTATTTCGGAAGCTAATTTTAAACTTATTTTTTCGTTATTTTCAAGTAATATTTCTCTAAATCGTTTGATTTTTTTATATGCCCTAAAAATATATTCGTTCTTTAAACTGTTTGTTTCCGTACTGCTTTCAAGTTTATTTTTATCAAAAAACAAAGATAAAATATTCAATAAATCGGTCAACAATGTTTGTGTTTTATCATCGGAATTATTCGGTAAAAACAGCAATTTCGGTAATTTGTTTTCAATTTCGGGAAGTTGTTCGGGATTTATGTATATCAACCGTTGCTCTTCAATAAAATTACGAATTTTTTCCGACAAATCCGAATTATATTCTTTTACATAGGCATGTTTTAACAGATGAAGGACATTTTTATAATACAACTTTTTGCTTTTATGCTTTTCGGCAAACAGGTGCATTTTAAAAAACTGAAAAATAAAGTTGTATAAAGGAGTCAATTTAAACGAATAGCCCATCGTAACATTAACGGAATCAACAGATTCGGGCAATGCACTTAAAATAGGAAAAAGCATTGATTCGTCTGCCGTAACAATTGCCGTTTCGTTAGGGTTCTCGTATTTTTTTAATACAGACCGCAATAATTTTGCTTGATTCAGATTTAAAGATGTTCCGATTATATCTATATGCTTTTTTTCTTTTAAATTTTCAGGTATTTTTTCGGGTTCTGTCTGTAAATCTTTAAAATTTTTTCTTAAAAAATCGCCGGCTTCCTGTTTTTCATCATTATAATAATAGGCATCAATATCCCAATAAAATTGTGCTGTTCCTTGTTTCTTAAAATAGTCAAAAAACTTCAATTCAGCTTTATTAAGGGCATTAAATCCGATAAAAATTATTTTTTTACAGTCGTTTATTTCAACGGAATCATTTTCGATTATTTCAGATAAAACCCTGTATATTAATCCATTATATGCAATTTTATTTTCTTTCAGTCGATTTGTAAAAGCAGTATAAACTTCCGGCAGCAAATTCCACAATCCGAGAAACATTTCTTTTTCCTTACTGCTTTTTTCCGTCAGAAAGTTTTTCCAGAAATTCGATAATAATTCTTTTTGTTCGGGAGTAAGCCAATCAAAATGCGAATCAATCTCTTTCAGGTTTTTAATGTTCTTGTATATTTGTTTCGGGTCAACCAGCCATGCATCAATTTCATTAAAATCGGAAAGAATTATTTCGCCGAGACGATAAAAATTATCAAAAGTATAGCTTGTATTAAATTTTTTGAACACTTTAAATAACTCAAAAATCAAACTTAATTTTTCGGCATCTTCAAAATCGGTCAGTTCGCGAATAAGCGTTCCTATTTCGGTCATTTTCGGCGGGCGGGAAGTTTTGCCGATAATTTGTGCATAATATTTTCTGAAATAATATTTTGTTCGTTTGTTCGGAAAAATCAAACAACAATCGGGTAAACTGTTGCGAATATTCTTGATGATATCATCGGCGGTTTCGTATAAAAACGGTTTCATTTTTTATCGGAAAAATATAAAAACGTAAAGTTAAAAGTAAATTTTACAAAACCGATTAAGAACGATTAAAAATTTCCCATGCCTTTTCCGCCTGAATGTGTAACATATCCAATCCGTTTTGTATGCTTGCCCCGTATTTTTTTCCTTCCGAAAGAAATTGTGTAAGCGGCGGGTTATAAATTAAGTCGAACAAAAAATGATTTTCGGTAAGGAACCGATAAGGAATATCCGGTTTTTTATCAATATCGGGAAAAATACCAAGCGGCGTAGCGTTTACGATTAATTGATTTTCGGAAATTATACTTTGGTTTAAATCTTTATAAATGAGGAAATTATCCTTTGCATTTTCTTTACGGGAAACAAATTTTGCTTTTATATTCATTTTTTTTAACGCAAAAAAAACGGCTCTTGCCGCTCCGCCCGTTCCGAGTATCAGTGCGGTTTTAACATCCGAATTTATTTGTTTCTGTAAATCACGGGAAAATCCGTAAATATCAGTATTGTAACCGATTAATTTTCGAACACCGTTTTGGTTAATAATTTTAATGACATTTACGGCATTAATTTGCGAAGCCGATTTGTCAAGCTTGTGCAAATACGGAATAATTGCTTCTTTATAAGGTGCCGTTACGTTAAATCCGGCAAAATTTTCTTGTTCTTTCAGTATTTTCGGAAATTTTTTAATAGCAGAAATCGAAAAATTTCTGTATTCTGCATCCGTAATATTTTCAATTTTAAACTTTTCTAAAAAATATTTTCTTGAAAAAGAATGAGATAAAGGGTAACCTATTAAGCCGAAAACACGCATAAATTTTATTTTTTTACCGAATGTTCAACCGACCATACGGATAAAACACCGAGAATAAGAAACGCAACCGCTAAAATAACTTCCGAATTAAAATGTTCGGGAATAAAACGAACATAACTGCTGATAACGGGTTCACCGTTTGCTTTCAGCACTTTTAAACCGTCGTTTCCGACAAGATATTGTGCTTGTTTCCAAGGCCAGAGAATAAATAAAGAACCGAGAATGAAACCGGTTAGAGATGCCGTTGTTTGGTCTTTAAATTTTTTATAAATCCAGGATAAAACATTTGAAAAAGCAGGTAAACCGATGACAACACCCAAGGCAACCGGTAATAAAACGTGAAAATCAAGTGAATTAACGGAGTTAATCATAATAAGCTGATAATTACCCATAAGCACAAGAATAAAAGAGCCGGAAAGTCCGGGAAGTATCATACTGATTATCGCAATAATACCGCATAATACAAGGTAGAAGAAATTATCGTTTTCGGCTGCCGGATTTTGCAACGATATCCAAACTGCAATAAGGGTACCGACAACAAATGCCGCAATAACGGGAAAGTTAATTTTTTCAACGGTTTTTCCGACAAAATAAACCGATGCCAATATTAAACCGAAAAAGAATGCCCAAACAAAAACCGGATAGTACTCAAAAAGATATGCCAATAATTTTGCAAAGGTAAAAATACTGACAACCGCACCGCCGAATACCGAAATAAGAAATACCAAATCGGTATATTCGGCAAATTCTTTAAATTTTAATTTCAGAATTAATTTAAGTGCCTTTAAATCAAACGATTTTAAAGCATCAATCAAACGTTCGAAAATACCGGTAATCAGGGCAATTGTTCCGCCGGAAACACCGGGAATAACATTTGCTGCTCCGATACCGAACCCCTTTATAAACCAAGATAAAATATCTTTCATGAGTTTATTTTTTTGTTTTTTAAAATCTCATGGAACCGCATAATTAAAATAATCATTTCCATCTGTGTTTAATAATTATTTTAATCATGCTTGTTTCATATCCTTATACTCTTTTTCTGCGAGCAACAAAAGTAAAAAAAATATTTAATTTCTTGCATGTGTAATAATAAAGCGAAAAAACTCCGTAAGCGATTTGATTAACTGTTTTTTTGTATATATTTGTTGTATTCAATTATGAAAATCAGAATAGTACATATATTCATTTTATTTGTTTTCCCTGCATTTGCTTTTGGGCAATCAGATTCATTAAAAGGACTTCAAACCGAAATATTTTTACATCCTGCCGACGGATTTACTGCCTATACATTAAAAAAAGGTGAATTTGTTTACAATCAATCCCCGTTCACACTGCCTCTGCCAAGCTGGGCTTGGTGGGGTATAACAGATAATATTACTGCCGAAATAGATCTTCTCCCGTTAATAGGCGGCCTTCTTCAAGACCCTCACTTTCCTGTTCCGAGTTTAAATTTCAGATTTAAACTATTTAATCAAAATAAACTGATACCGTCAATAGCTTTTGAAACAATGTATCAACACTTATGGAATAAAGTTATTCAATCTGATCAACAAAATGCAATCGTAACAAGAAAAGGAAACAGTTGGTATAACCATTTGAATTTCAGTTGGAAAATTAATCCGAAATTATACACCCATGTGTCAATAGGAGCAACTTATGTTGAAAATTTGTATTTCAGCAATAATGACTCATTGGATTTAATTGAAAAGTTTTATCCGCAGTCGTTTACTCCTGATTTTAACTTAAGCATAGATTACAGAATGAAACCTTGGATAAGTTTACACGCAACAGGTACCTACGGAACAACATTTGTGTATTTAGATAATATACCGAGAAAACAGCAAGTTTCCTATGGCTTTAGAATTGCTCCTTTTTATAAAAATAAACGGGGAATTTTAAGAACTTTTCGTGCAGAATGTATAGGATACTATATACACTTACCGGACATTAACGAATCTATAGAATCCATTCTTCCGATATTTCCGTATTTTTATTGGCAATGGACATTTAAAAGAAAAAATAAAAAGTAAAATACGTGTAATTATTGAACACTTTTAACATAAATCAAAAAAATATATCTTATAAAATGAAATTAATAAAATTTTTTTCGATAATTTTTTTCCTGTTTACTGCATTAACCGGCTATACCCAAGATACGATACACCGGTCGGTTTTGAATGTTACCGTAAGCGATTTTAAAAAGAATGTCAGTCCGGGAGATAAAATATTCTTCGTAAGTAAAAAAACGGGGAAAATTTATTCCGGAATTTCCGGTGAAGACGGAAAATTTAAAATTACCCTGCCGAACGGCTCCGAATATCAAATTAAAATAAAATCTTTTGACCAAGATATGAATTATACGGCGGTAAATATTGCCGATGCAGATTATGATATGGAATTTGATATAGGAATTTCCTACGAACTTCCCAAAACATATACGTTAAAAGACGTTCATTTTGACACAAATAAAGCAAGTTTAAAACCTGCATCTTACAAATCACTCAACGAATTGGCAGAATTTATGCTTCTGAAAAAGACATTAAAAATTGAACTTGCCGGACATACCGACAGCGACGGAGATGAAAAGGCAAACAAAATATTATCTCAAAAGCGTGCCGAGACTGTCAGAAATTATCTTATTAAAAAAGGTGTTCCCAAAAGCAGACTCACTGCGGTCGGTTACGGAGAAACACAACCCGTTGCAACAAATTCGACAGAAAAAGGGAAAGCGTTAAACCGCCGAACCGAAGTTCGTATTCTCGAACAATAAGCTCATAATCTTATATTTTCGGGATATTTTATTTCGGTTAAAAATAAACCGTGAGCCGGAACCGAAACGCCGGCTGCCGAACGATTTTTGCTTTCAATAATTTTACGAAAATCGTTTTCGGAAATTTTCTTTCTGCCGACATCAAGCAAAGTTCCCGTAATTGCTCTGACCATATTTCGCAAAAACCGGTCTGCTTCAATGATAAAAATATACTGTTCCCCTCTTTGTATCCATTCTGCTCTTATTATTTTGCAAAAATTTGTTTTTGTATCGGTATGAAGTTTTGAAAAACTCGTAAAATCTTTATAATCGAATAAAATTTTTGCTGCCGAATTCACGGCTTCAAAATCAAGATTTTCATACATATATAAAGAAGTGTCGGTAAGAAACGGATTTTTTTTTCGATGAATTCGGTATTCGTAGGTACGTGAAATTGCCGAAAAGCGTGCATGTATATCTTCCTTAACGGGAAAAACAGCATGCACGGCAATATCATTTTTTAAAAAACGGTTCAGTTTAAAAACAAGTTGTTTTAAATCATCAATACCGTTAATTAGCTCAAAATGAGCAAAATAGTTTATTGCATGTACACCTGTATCGGTTCTTCCGGCACCGATTACGGCAATATCTTCTTTTAATAATAATGAAAAAGCTTTTTGCAGAGTTTCCTGCACCGTTATTGCATTCGGTTGTATTTGCCAACCGTGATATGCGGTTCCTTTATAGCTTAATCTGACAAAATATCTGTGCAATCGATTTAATTTAAGTTTTTTACTATTTCATAAGTATCTTGAGCTATTACAAGTTCTTCGTTTGTGGGTATTATCGCAATAATTGTTTTTGATTTCTCGGAAGAAATAACCGCTTCTTTTGCTCTTGTTTTGTTTTTTTCTTCATCTAAACTAATTCCCGCAAAATCCAACCCTTCACAAATATTTTTTCTTAATTCTACGGCATTTTCTCCTATTCCTCCGGTAAAAATAAGAATATCAACCCCGCCGAGTGCCGCCGCATAGCTACCGATATATTTTTTTACCCGATAGGCATACATTTCCAAACCCAATTTTGCACGTTCGTTTCCTTCATCGGCTTTTTCTCCGATTTCACGCATATCGGAAGATACACCCGTTATACCTAACATACCGCTGAACTTATTAACCAAAATTGATGATGTTTCAAGACCGATTTCTTCTTTTCGCATAATATAAGTTAGGGCACCGATATCCAAATCGCCCGAACGTGTTCCCATTATAAGACCTTCTACGGGAGTAAATCCCATTGAGGTGTCATAGGATTTGCCGTCTTTTATGGCTGCAATTGAAGCTCCGTTTCCGAGATGGCAGGAAATTATTTTTAATCCTTCCGGTTTTTTATTTAATATTTCAAGTGCTCTGGCAGAAACGTATCGATGCGAAGTTCCGTGAAATCCGTATCGCCTTATTTTATATTTTTTGTATAAAGAATAAGGTATTCCGTACATATACACATAGGGTTTCATCGTTTGGTGAAATGCCGTATCGAAAACAGCTACTTGCGGCACTGTCGGTAATAATTCCCGTAAAGCATAAATGCCTTTAAGATTTGCCGGATTATGAAGCGGAGCTAATTCAACATTTTTTTCCAGCACTTTTATAACTTCGTCATTAATAAAAACGCTGCCGCTGAAATCTTCTCCTCCGTGAACAACTCGGTGTCCTACGGCTTGTATTTCGTCCAATGATTTTAAAGTTCCGTGTTTTTCGCTGCTTAACACACCGAGAATATATTCTACACCGATTTTATGATCGAGCACATCGCCCGTAAACTTTACTTTACTTCCGTCTTCTTTGGTTAAAGTTAAAAAAGAACCTTTCATCCCTACTTTTTCAACCGTTCCTTTTGAAAGGACTTTTTCTTCACTCATGCTGAAAAGTTCAAATTTTATGGATGAACTGCCGCAATTTAATACTAATACTTTCATTTATTTCCTTTTATGGGTCTGCTCAAATTAAACAGAGCATTAATTATTTTGTTTAGTGTCAAGAGGTTACCGTATCAATAATATTTGACTTTACGGACAAACTCTGACTAATCATTCGGACATTGAACTTCCTGATTTTGATCTTTGAGTTTATAGCCCAATTCATCATATTTATAAAATCCGTTACAAGTTTTTCTGCCGTAATGTTTAGCTCTTACCAATTTTTTAATAATCGGTGACGGTTTATATTTTCTGTCGCCGAATTCATTATATAAATTATCCATCCATCTGACCACTCGTTCAAGTCCGATTTTATCCGCCATTTCAAACGGACCGAGAGACATTCCCAATCCTTTTTTCATTACGAAATCAATATTTTCTTTTGAGCCGACACCTTCCATCAACAAATCGCATGCTTCGCTTATTAAACTGACACCGAGACGAACACTTATTAAACCCGGAGATTCTTCAACGGGTACCGGTATTTTATTAATTAATTTTGCAAATTTTCTTACATTTTCACAAACTTTTTCGTTTGTATATAATCCTCTTACAATTTCTACGATTTGTGCATCGGGTGCCGTAGTGGAAAAATGCAAACTTACACATCGGTCACGATATTTTAAATCGGCGGCAAGTTCCGTTATTACGGAAGATGTTGAATTGGTAGCAATAATGGTATCCGGTTTTACGTGATCTTCAATATTTTTAAATACCCCCTGCCTGATATCTTTACTGAATTCACGCGTTTTCGATAAAATTGCCTCAATTACGATATCACATTCCGCAAAATCGGCATAATCCAGAGTTCCTTTTATTCGAGAAAGAATCAATTTTTTTTCATTTTCCGTTAAGCCCCAATGATTAATTTTTTCATTGAGCTGTTCTTCCAATTCTTCAAATGCTTGGTCTATTAATTCTTGAGAAAGTTCTAAAAAAACAACCTCAATTCCCCGACTTGCAATCATTAAAGTTATAAGTTGTCCTTTAGAACCGCAACCGACAATTCCGACTTGCGAAAATTTCATTCGATGCCTTAATTTTTTATTTAAGGCATAATTTTCAATCGGTTCTGTTATTATTTCTGACATATTTTTTTTATTAAATTTTATTATTTCATTGATGCCTGATTGGCTGTAATGGCGATTAAATTCACAATATCGCTTACGGAACATCCTCTGGATAAATCGTTTATCGGTGCCGCCATGCCTTGCAAAATAGGACCTATGGCTTCTGCCCCTGCCATTCGTTGAACTAATTTATAAGAAATATTTCCCGATTGCAAATCCGGAAACACAAGTACATTTGCATGTCCCGCAATTTTACTTTCCGGAGCTTTTTTCTTTCCTATTGATTCAATAATTGCGGCATCGGCTTGTAATTCTCCGTCAATTTGCATATCCGGTGCCGATTTTTGTGCAATTTCCGTTGCTTTTTGTACCTTTTCGACCGTTTCGTGCGATGCACTGCCTTTTGTTGAAAAACTTAACATGGCAATTTTCGGTTCTATTCCGGCAATAACTCTTGCGGTTTTCCCGGTTGATACGGCAATTTGTGCAAGTTGTTCGGCATTTGGGTCGGGATGTACGGCACAATCGGCAAAAAGCATTAAACCGTCTTCACCGAATTGGTGATTTTTCAGAAACATTAAAAAGGCACCGGAAACCACACTGATACCGGGAGCCGTTTTAATATACTGAAAAGCAGGAAGTAAAACATTTCCCGTAGCATTGGCGGCACCGGCAACTTCACCGTCGGCATCGCCGGCTTTTATCATCATAACGGAAAAATACAACGGATTTTGTAAAAGTTCTAACGCTTTTTCTTTAAACATGCCTTTATGTTTTCGTAATTCTACCATCAAGTCGGCATATTTTTCGGTATTTTCGGAAGAAGCATAATCCGTTATGTGAATATTTTTAATATTTTTTAAGCCCAAACGTTCGGCATCGGCCAGAACTTTTTCTTTATTTCCGATAAGAATAATTTCGGCAAGTTTTTCGGTATAAGCGGCATCGGCAGCTTTTAATGTTCTTTCGTCAAAGCTTTCCGGTAATACAATTCTTTTTTTCAAGGAAATTGCATTTTGTTTTATTTTATTTAACAGTTCCATGTTTTTAATATTTTAGAATATTTTGCAAAAGTATGATTATCTTTATTAATAAATTTAATTTTTGAATAAAATTCCGGCTCAAAATTTATGTTTGACAACAATTTTTATAATTTTGCAAAAAAAGAGAAAAGATATGATACAAAGAATACAGACATTATGGTTATTTTTGGCAACAATACTTGCTGTTTTAATGTATTTTTTTCCGATTATTGAATTAAACGGCGATAATTCGTTAATGGTATATTCTTTTGAAACAATCAGTTTTGCCGGTATCGGCGGATTAATTCAAACCGGATATATTATTGCCGGACTGCTCGGATTAATTGCTTTTTTCAGTTTTATTGCAATTTTTTTATACAAAAGAAGAATATTGCAAATGCGATTTTGCACGGTTATAAGTTTGTTGGATATTTTTCTGGTTATCCTTATCGTTGTTTTTTCCTTTAACGAAGCAAAAAATCCCGGAATAACCATCGGACTGTCAGCCGTTTTACCTTTGATAATATTTATTCTGATATTAATGGCACGAAGAGCCGTTCGCAGAGATGAACTATTGGTAAAAGCTGCGGACAGAATTCGTTAGCACGTAATTATTCATCGGTTTTATCCCAAAAAAGTTTTCAGGTGTTTACTTCTCGAAGATTTTCGTAATTTTCTTAATGCACGTTCTTTCAGTTGTCGAACACGTTCTCTTGTTAAACCTAATTTTTCGCCGATTTCTCTTAATGATAATTCTTCGCCGTTTACACCGAAAAAATGTTTTATAATAATTGCTTCCCGTTCGGGCAAAGTGGACAATGCACGTTCGATTTCTTTCAGTAAAGATTCTTTCATAAGCATATTATCCGAAGGGTCAATACCTTCATTTTCCATAATATCGACCAAACTGTTACTGTCGGAATCCGATGTTAAAGGAGCATCCATCGACATATGTTTTCCGGCTGCTTTCAATACTTGAGCAATTTTTTTAGTACTTATATCAAGCTCTTCGGATATTTCAAGATTAGTGGGTTCTCTGTTATATATTTGTTGAAATTCGGCAAAATAACGATAAATTTTATTTACTGCACCTACCTGATTCAGAGGTAAACGCACAATTCTTGATTGTTCGGCGAGTGCTTGTAAAATGGATTGACGAATCCACCATACAGCGTAAGAAATAAACTTAAAACCTCTGGTTTCATCAAATTTTTTCGCCGCTTTCATCAAGCCCAAATTTCCTTCATTAATTAAATCCGGCAAACTTAAACCCTGATGTTGATATTGTTTTGCAACCGAAACGACAAATCGCAAATTCGCTTCCGTCAATTTTTCCAGTGCTTCTTGGTCTCCTTTTTTTATTCTTTGTGCTAAGGATACTTCTTCTTCAACCGTTAATAAATCAACTCTGCCTATATCCTGCAAATATTTATCAAGCGATTCGCTGTCTCTGTTTGTTATGGATTTACTTATTTTTAATTGTCTCATAAATTTTTTTCTTATTATAATGTGTTGTAATATACGAATTATTTTCAAAAAATGTTGCATCTTATACTAATTTATTTTAAATAAACAAAATTTTGCCGATGTTATGTAAAACAATTTAAGTTAACGATATTTTATATAATGCTGGTATAAAACAAATTAAAGAACAAACAGAAAGAAACTGCCTTAAAATTTAAGATTTATTAACATTTTTATTATATCTTTGCACAATCGAACGTACAGTTATGCGTTTATGAAATTGAAAATTTTATTTTTTTATTAACTAAATTTTGAATATTATGAAAAAAATCAATGTATTAATTATTGCAATTTTTGCTTTTGCAGCTGCTTTTATGACAAGCTGTAAACCGGAAGGAACAGACTTTGCTGCTCCGACCGTAACTTTTGATGCCGATAACGGAAATCAAACCGTAATGGCAAATTCTGATATTGTTATAATCGGCGATATTCTCGCACCCGGTGATATCAAACAAATTGTTTATTTTAAAGATAATGTTTCATACGGCAGTGTTATAACAAGCGGTTTTGATTCTGATACTGCAACGCATTTCAGTATGACAATTCCCGGAAGTGAAGTAACCGAAACTTTCACTTTTGAAGTTCAAGTTACTGATAAACAAGAAAAAATAGGAAAAGGATCTGTTACAATTACTGTTCAAAACGGACAACCGGTTGTTAAAACTACAAGTGCCGTAAAATTATACCCCGCTCCTTCCGATCATACGGGAACAACTCCCAGATTTGCTTCGTTAACACCTGATTATGCTACCTATACATGGGCAACAGCTCAAGGAAATGAAGCAACTATTGATGTTATGTATTACAACGGACGTTATACAAAAAGCCAACAAAATGCACCTCATTTTTGTTCTGCAAATGTTTCAACATCTTTTACTCACGGAGGAGATGCACTTTCCGGAAATAATACTACTGTTTTTAAAATTTTAGAAGGTACGGAACTTACCAATCTCGGAGATTGGGATTCCATTACAACCGATGAAAATATTACTACAATAGATATGTCTTCGGCAGTTACAAATGTCGGTGAAATAACTGACGGTACAGGTGCTTTTGGAGAAGGTTCAATTATTGCTTTTAAATTATCTAACGGTAAATTAGGTTTAATAAAAGTAAATTCATTAGTTGACGGTAACAGTAACGGTGTTTATTATGACTCTGCTTCCGATTATATATTATTTGATGTAATTGTTCAGGAAAATGTACCCGTAAAATAATAATTCCGGAAATAAAAAAATTAAAAGAGAGGTAAATTACCTCTCTTTTTTTATTTTTGGCATCTTAAATTATACGTATGCAAAATATAATTTCAAAAAATATTAAGACCCTTTTCAAAGAAATATTTAATGAAGAAATTACCGATTTTTACCAATTACCGCCTTCCGGTTCTTCCAGAATATATTTCAGAATAAAGAGTAATAAACGTTCGGTAATCGGAGCATATAATTCCGACAAAAGAGAAAATGAAGCATTTCTGGAATTGTCCGAAATATTTATAAAAAGTAAAATAAACGTACCGAAAATATATGCCGAAGATTTAAAAAACGGTATATATATTCAAGAAGATTTGGGTGACGAAACATTATTTAACCGACTTTTAAACACAAGAAAAAGCAACGATTTTCCGGAAAAATTGATTGAACTTTACAAAAAAATTACCGAAAAACTCGCCGATTTGCAAATTAAGGTCAGCAATAAAGTAAATTATGAACGTTGTTATCCGCGAAAAGCTTTCGACAGGCAATCCATAATGTGGGATTTGAATTATTTTAAATATAACTTCTTAAAATTTACGGATATAGGTTTTGACGAACAATTGTTGGAAGACGATTTTACCGCTTTTTCCGATTACCTTTTAACTGCCGAACGAAATTATTTTCTTTATCGCGATTTTCAATCCAGAAATATAATGTTGCATAAAGACAAGATATATTTCATTGATTATCAAGGAGGAAGAAAAGGTGCTATGCACTATGATTTAGCATCTTTATTGTATGATGCAAAGGCAAATATACCGGAAAATATACGGGAAGAAATAAAAATACACTATCTGAATTATTTAAAAACTAAATTCCGAATTGATATTTCAAATTTTGACAAACACTATTATGCTTTTGTTATTATAAGGATAATGCAGGCAATGGGTGCATACGGATACAGAGGTTTTTTTGAACGAAAAAAACATTTTCTCGAAAGCATTCCGTATGCCTTAAAAAATTTGAATTCCGTTCTTAAAAAAGAAAATATTCCCGTTGAATTACCGGAATTGAGAAGAGTTTTAAAAACACTTACAAATTCCGATAAGCTGAAAAATATTTCGGATAAAAAATTAACCGTAAAAATCAGCAGTTTTTCATATAAAAAAGGAATACCGGAAGACAAAACGGGCAACGGCGGCGGTTTTGTATTTGATTGCCGTTTTATTAATAATCCGGGCAGGATAGAAAAATATAAAAAACTTTGCGGAAAAGATAAAGAAGTTGTTGATTTTCTGGAAAATTTACCGGAAACACATGCGTTTTTCAAATCAATTACACAAATTATTTCATCTGCCGTATCGAACTATCAATCAAGAAGTTTTAAAAATATTGCCGTTAATTTCGGATGCACGGGCGGACAACATCGTTCGGTTTTCTTTGCCGAAAAAACAGCCCGATACATCAGAGAAAATTTTGACGTAAAAGTTAAACTTGTTCATACGGAAGGTTTTTAAGGAATATATCCGGTATAATCCGTAAACCGGAAAAATATTCATTTTAAAAGCGAACTAATACAGCAAATAATGTTCAGTAAATTATACAACTACTTTAAAAACAGAAAATTAGTTCTTGCAATATTAGTATTGTCGATAAGCGGAATTGCTGTTTATACAGCTTTAAAAATCCGTACGGTTGAAGATATTTCAAAAATGATACCTGCCGATAACGAACTTCGCCGTTTTAATTTCGCAAATAAGCATATAAAAATCAATGATAAAATAATCATCAACCTGTCGTTGAAAGATACAACCGAAATTGAACCCGAGCAATTAGAAAAATTTGCCGACAGTACGGAACTTTTTCTGCAAAAAAACTATTCCGAACACATTGCAGAAATTCAAAACAGTTTCGACAATCAAATGATAAGCGAATTATATAATATTTTTTATAAGAATTTGCCCGTTTTTCTGACAAAAGACGATTACAAAAAAATTGATACGCTGCTTCAAGATACGGAAATAAACAAGACACTTGCCGCCGATTTTCGTACTTTAACTTCGCCGGCAAGTATGGTTACAAAAAAATTTATCAAAAAAGATCCGCTGAGTTTTACTCCGCTCGTACTGAAAAAACTCCAAAACCTGCAACTCGATAATAATTATGAAATATTTGATAATCACATATTTACAAAAAATAAAAAACATCTTCTTCTTTTTGTAATCTCAAAATATTCTAACGACAAAACAGGTAAAAATAAGCTGTTGATTGACGGTATAAACAAAACTTTATCCGATGTAAGAAAAAAAATGCCCGACATTAAAACGGAAATTTTCGGAGCACCGGTTATTTCTGTCGGAAATGCCGAACGCATAAAAAATGACATTATTTTAACCGTAAGTATTGCAATCGCTTTGCTGTTTTTATTTCTGTCTCTTTTTTACAAACGCTTGGACATTTTCTTTATCATATTTCTTCCGGCGGCTTTCGGTGCTGCCGTTTCAATAGCAATTTTATATTTTCTTAAAGGCGAAATTTCCGCAATATCTCTTGGCATCGGCTCTGTATTAGTCGGAATATCAATCGATTATTCGCTTCATATTTTTACGCATTTCAGAAGCAAAAACACGGTATCCGAGATTTTTGAAGACGTTTCAATACCCATTTTAATGAGCAGTATCACCACGGCTGCCGCATTTTTTTGTTTGCTGTTTGTAAGTTCCGAAACTTTACGGGATTTGGGTTTGTTTGCCGGAATAAGCGTTATTGCCGCCGCTTTGTTTGCATTAATTGTTTTACCTCATTTTTTAAAAAATAAAAAAAACAAAAAAGCAAAAAAGCAAAATATTGTTGAAAAATTTACGGCATATTCGTTTCATAAAAACAAATATACACTCGGTATCTTAATGATAATTACTGTTTTAAGTTTTTTTACTTTTCATAAAGCAAAATTTGAAAGCGATATGGACAAAATGAATTACATGTCGCCCGAACTGAAAACAGCCGAAAAAAATCTTACTAAAATTTCGAACGATGCCTTGCGAAAAATGTATTTTGTCGTTACCGGAAAAACACTCAACGATGCACTGAAAATAAATGACAGCTTAAATGATAAAATTGCGAAACTTCACAATAAAAGAATTGTAAAGAATTACAGTTCAGTCAGTTATTTTATTATATCAGACAGTTTACAAAAAATACGGATTCAAAATTGGAATAATTTTTTTAAGAAAAAAAACACGGATTCAATAAAACAAAAATTGATAAAATACGGGCAAAACTACGGATTTAAAGAAACTGCTTTTTCGGAATTTTATACGCTTTTACAAAAAAACTTTAAACCGCTGAATAGTGAAACTCAAAAAAAACTGATTTCAATCCTCGGAAATGATTTAATTACAAAAGATAAAAATGTAACAAGCATTGTTACTCTCCTGAAACTAAAACAAGAAGACAAACCGAAAGTTTACCAAAAAATTAAAGCCGGAAATAATATTTATATTGTTGATAAGAAATACATTACCGATAAAATCGTAACTATTCTGAAAAAAGATTTCAGTAAACTTGTTAAAATTTCGCTGTTTACGGTTTTTATTATCTTACTGCTTTATTTCGGTCGTATTGAGCTCACGCTTATCACATTTATACCAATGTTAATCAGCTGGTTATGGACATTAAGTTTTATGTGGTTGTTCAATTTTAAATTTACCATTTTTAATATCATCATTTCCACTTTTATTTTCGGTCTCGGCATTGATTATGCCATTTTTATGTCACGCGGCTTACTGCAAAAATACCGCTTCGGTATCAACAATTTACCGTCTTACAAAACTTCCGTTTTGCTTTCGGCAATTACAACCGTTACCGCAATCGGTGTTCTGATTTTTGCAAAACATCCTGCGATGCGTTCAATTGCTTTCCTTTCGGTTATCGGAATTTTATCCGTTGTTTTTGTAACCTATACTTTACAACCTGTCTTGTTTAATTTCCTTATAAAACAACAAGGAAAAATGCGAAGTGCACCGGTTACCGCAAAAGATTTATTTTTTGCTTTGCTCGTTTTTCTCATTTTCGTCATCGGTTCCGTATTCACCATTTTGCTTTGGGGACTGTTGATAATTCTGCCTTTCAAAAAATCTTTTAAGAAAAAATTATTTCATTATTGGCTTTTTATCACCTCAAAATTAATTACTTATATCCCGCTTAACGTTAAAAAAATTATCAATAACCCTTTCGGGGAAAAAT